>NZ_LZIK01000007.1:0-67935 GCF_001667105.1 Mycobacterium sp. 852002-51152_SCH6134967
CTTCGACTGAAATAACGCTCGAGACATCACAACACTCCTCAATCAGAAGGGTGTTGCATCCATCCCTTGAAACCGCCGCGTTATCCACAGCCCTGCCGCAGAAATGGACGACGGGGTACGCGTTCTGTCGGCCGTCCCGTCCACGATCCGGTCATGTGGCAACCGTTTCTGGGCAGCGAGGCGATCAGCGATGGCCGACTCACGCGAGGGCAACTGCGCTGGAACCACTCCGCCGTCCTGCCGCGGGTCTACCGCCCAAACGACGCTGAACGCAATATCCACTCCAATGCCGTTGCGGCATGGTTGGGGACCGGTCGCAGAGGCGTGATCGCGGGGCGGGCCGCGGCAGCGTTCCACGGCGCAAAGTGGGTGGATGCGTCGACCCCGATCGAGGTGATCACCGCTCACACCCGCCCGCGCGAAGGCGTCATCGTCCGCGAAGAACGCTTGGCACCCGACGAGATCACCTACTTCGGGGAGATTCCCGTGACGACCCCCGCTCGGACAGCGTGGGATCTGGCTCGCCACCTTCCGCGCGACAAGGCCGTCGCGCATCTGGACGCCCTGGCCGCCGCCACGGGGGTGTCCGCCGATGATGCCTTGGCGCTGAGCGATCGATATCGGGGCGCACGCGGAGTTCGTCGTGCCCGGACGGCGCTCTGCTTGATGGACGCAGGCGCGCAATCGCCCGAGGAGACCCGCCTTCGTCTGTTGCTCATCGACGCCGGATTGCCCACCCCGCGGACGCAGATCAGGCTCAGCGACGGGTACCAGGAGGCGTTTCTCGACATGGGGTACGACGAGCCGATGGTCGGTCTGGACTACGACGGAGTTCACCACAGCGAGAACCGACGGCAATACGTGTACGACGTGGGTCGTGCCGTGTTCGTCGATCGCCAAGGCTGGATCGACATCCATGTGCTCAAGGAACACAGCCGGCGATACATCTTGCATCGCGTCTTCGACGCGTTCACCCGCCGCGGTTGGACCCCGCCGAAATCTGCAAGAGGGTCGCGGTGAGGCGAAAATCGCAACCCTGGTGCAGAATTCGGCGGCGCTGAAAGGCGAAATCAGTCGATGCGTTCGCCGGTCTCCGGGTGGAACAGGTGCACGGACCCTTCCGGATGTCTGCGCAGCCGCACCGTCTCGGCGAGTTTGGGCGCCGTGCGCGGATTGCAGCGTGCGACCAGCTCGACTCCCGAACCCGCGTGCGTGTAGAGGTAGGCCTCGCTGCCGAGGTCCTCGACCAGGTCGACGACGACCTCCACCCCGCCGGTGTCGGTGAGCTCCAGTTGTTCGGGCCGGATGCCGAGCGTGACCTCCGAGAGGCCCGCGTCGCTCAACTTCGAAAGTCGCTCGCGTTCGAGCGGAAGCGTCGTGTCGCCGATGCGGACACCGTCGGCCGCGATCGGCAGCGTCACCAGATTCATGGCGGGTGAGCCGATGAAACCGGCGACGAACGCGTTGGCCGGCCTGTCGTAGAGTTCGTTCGGGGCGGCGAACTGCTGCAGTTTGCCGAACCGCAGGACCGCGACCCTGTCCCCCATCGTCATCGCCTCGATCTGGTCGTGGGTGACGTAGACCGTCGTGGTGCCGAGCCGTCGCTGCAGCGCGGCGATCTGGGTGCGGGTCTGCACGCGCAGCTTCGCGTCGAGGTTCGACAGCGGCTCGTCCATGCAGAACACCTGCGGCTCGCGCACGATGGCGCGGCCCATCGCCACGCGCTGCCGCTGCCCACCGGACAGCTTGGCGGGCTTGCGGTCGAGGAACTCCGTGAGGTCCAGGATCTTGGCCGCCTCTTCGACCTTCTTGCGCCGCTCGTCGCGCGAGACCCCCCGCAGTTTCAGCGCGAAACCCATGTTCTCGGCGACGGTCTTGTTCGGGTACAGCGCGTAGTTCTGGAACACCATCGCGATGTCGCGGTCCTTGGACGGCACCCCGGTCATGTCCCTGCCGCCGATCTCGATCGTGCCCTCGTCGATGTCCTCCAGGCCGGCCAGCATGCGCAGGGCGGTGCTCTTGCCCGACCCGGACGGCCCGACCAGCACGACGAATTCGCCGTCGGAGATGTCGAGGTCGAGTGAATCGACCGCCAGCTTGTCCGAGCCTTCGTAGACGCAGGAGGCGTTGCGGTAAGTGATTGTTGCCATTGGTATCTCCGTCTCTCGTGATCGGGTCTGAGGGCTTACTTGATCGCGCCGAACGACAGTCCGCGCACCAGCTTGTTCTGGGCGATCCACCCGCACAGGATCACCGGCAGCGCGGCCATGGTCGCGGCCGCCGACAACACGGCCCAGTACTGGCCCTCACCGGCGATGAAGCCGACGAGGTACACGGGCATGGTCTGGGCGTTCACCGCCGTCAGGTTCACCGCGAAGAAGAACTCGTTCCAGGCGAAGATCACGCAGATCAACGCCGTCGCAGCGATACCCGGCGACACCAGGGGCAGGATCACCTCGCGCACGGACCGCCATAGGCTGGCGCCGTCCAGGCTGGCTGCCTCCAACAGTTCGCCGGGTACCTCGAGGAAGAACGACCGCATCATCCACACCGCGATCGGCAGGTTCATCGCCGTGTAGAGCACGATCAACGCCCAGATGTTGTCCAGCAGCCCGATATTGGACACGATCACGTACAGCGGCAGGATCACCGCGACGACGGGCAGCATCTTGGTGCTCATGAAGAAGAACAGCGCATCCTGGGTCTTGCGGACCGGCCGCAGCGACAACGCGAATGCGGCCGGGACCCCAAGCACGAGCACGAGCAGCGTTGAAATCCCCGTTGCGAACAGCGAATTCAGCATCGCGGGCCCGATGCCCTGGTCGAAGACGGCGGAATACTGGTCCAACGTCGGGGAGAACAACAGCTTCGGCGGGCTGGTGGCGGCGTCGGCCTCCTGCTTGAACGACGTCAACACCATCCAGAAGACCGGAAAGAAGAATCCGATCCCGACCAGCCACGCCACCAACCCCCACGGGCTGAACGTGCGGGACTTCTCCTTTTTCTTCGCCACGGGTTGCGGTGTGGCTGCGGTTTTCTCGACCGTGGTAGTCATGTCAGGCCGCCTCTTCCTTCCCGGTGAACGACTTGAAGATCAAGCGCAGCGCGAAGCTGGCGATGATGATCGTGAAGACGACCACCACCACTCCCATGGCCGCTGCCTGGCCGATGTCGAAGCCGAGGAACGCGCGCTGATAGATGTAGAACGGCAGGTTCGCGCTCGCGATGCCCGGTCCGCCCTGCGTCATCATGTAGATCGCATCGAACGTGTTGACCAGGAATATCGCCCCGAGCACGACTCCCAACTCGATGAATCGCCGAAGGTGCGGGAGCGTCAACTCCCGGAAGAGTTGGAAGGCGTTCGCACCGTCGACTCGGCCGGCCTCCAGGATGTCGCGCGGCATCGACTGTAGACCGGCGAGAATCAGCAGCATCATGAACGGCGTCCACTGCCAGATGAGCATCACCATCACCATCGCCAGCGGAAACTGCCCGATCCAGTCCATCCGGTCGATCCCGACCAGCGACAGCAGCCAGTTCAGGATGCCGTTGTTCGGGTCGAGGATCGTCGTCTTCCAAATCAGCGCGGCCGCAACGGGTGTGACGAGGAACGGCGTGATCAGCAACGTCCGCACGATCCCGCGGCCCAGGAACGCCCGGTCGAGCAGCAAGGCCAAGAGCAGACCGAAGAACGCGGAGATCAGCACCACCCCGACGATCAGCACCACGGTGTTGAGCGCGACGGTCCAGAACTGACTGTCCTTGGCCACCGTGACGTAGTTCTGCAACCCGATGAACTCACGGGATCCGGGACGGACCAGGTTCCACGACAGTGTCGAGTAGTAGAGGGTGAACAGGAACGGAACCTGCGTGACGACGATCATGAAGATCAGCGCCGGCAACAGCGGCCCCCGCCTGCGCCAGGCTTCGGCGCGGCTCACCCCGGTTTCCTTCGCCTCCCGGATTCTGCGAACCCGTTCTGCCACCGAGGTTTCGCTGGCGTCGGCCGTGGTATCGGCAGTTACGGTCATCACTTCTCCTGATATGTCTTGCCGACGACCTCGGCGTACTGCTGCGCTTGGTCGAGCGCCTCGTTGACCGTCTTCTGGCCGGCGATCGCGGCGCTGATCTGTTGGCTGACCCTGGTGCCCAGATCCTGGAACTCAGGTATCGCGACGAACTGGATTCCGGTGTACGGAACCGGTTGCACGGTGGGCTTGTTCGGGTTGGCGTTCTGGATCGAACGCAGCGTCAACGGTCCGTAGGACCGCGAGATCTCCTCGTACTCCGGCAGTTCGGTGTAGGTGGATGTCCGGCTGCCCGGTGGGACCCTCGCCCAGCCGAGCTTCTCCCCCACCAGCTTCATGTAGTCCTTGCTCGTCATCCACGCGATGAACTTCCACGCGCCGTCGGGATTCTTGGCCGATTTCGGGATGCCCAACGCCCAGGTGTAGAGCCAGCCCGAGTCGGGTTTCTCGGCGATCGGGGCGGGCAGGTATCCGATCTTGCCGACGAGCTCCGGGTACTCCTGCGGATCTTCGAGGACCGACACCGCCGACGTGGCGTCGTACCACATGGCGGTCTGGCCCTGGCCGAACAGGTTTGCGCACTCCTGGAAACCGGTGGAGGCGGCGCCCAGTTCTCCGGATCGCTTGACCAGGTCGACGTAGAAGTTGACCGCCTTGCGCACCTCGGGGCTGTTCAACTGTGCGTTCCACTGCTCGTCGAACCAGCGCCCGCCGAACGTGTTGATCACGGTGTTCAGCGGCGCGAGCACCTCACCCCATCCCGGCTTTCCACGAAGGCAGATTCCCGCGCGGTCACCGGACTTCAGGGTGTCGGCCCACTGCGCGACCTGCTGCCAGGTCGGCTGGTAGTCCGGTGACTGGTCGACCTGGATGCCGGCCTGTTCGAACAGGTCCTTGCGGTACATCAGGAACGACGACTCGCCGTAGAACGGGACGGCGTACATCTCGCCGTCGTAGGACAGCGACTCGCGCAGCGACGAGATGAAGTCGTCCTCGTCGTACCCCGGTGTCTGCGAGGCGTATTCGGAGAGGTTCTGCAGCCACCCGTCCTTCGCCCACTGCGGGGTCTCGAAGTTGCTGATCATCACGACGTCGAACTCGCTTCCCCCCATCGCGGTTGACATGGTGATCTTGGCGCGGGCCTGGTTCTCCGAGAGCGTGACGAACTTCAGCTTCGTGCCGGGATTGGCCGCCTCGAACTCCGACGACAGATCCCTGGCATCGGTCATCTGCGAGTTCGACACCATGGCGATGGTGACCTGGTTGTCCGAGGCGCCCAGGCTGCCCGCTCCCGAACACCCGGAGGCCAGCACGACCCCGGACGCCGCGGCCACCGCCGCGAACCGCTTCATCATTGTCGGTCTCACCTGCGTCGTCTCCTCACTGCGCCAACAACCAACGCGCACAATCGATGTCACACACCAACAGCCGGGCCAACCTGCCCCGCAGGACCGCCAGAGTGGCGTCGTACTTCGCGGCGCCGCTGGAGATCAGCAGCGTCTTCTCGCAGTTGCGGATGTCCTCGAGCGGCACCGACACCGCGCGCTGCTGGAGTTCGGTGTCGACGGGGACGCCGGCCGCGTCGAAGAACCGGCCGCCGATCTCGCCCACCGCGCCGAGCGACTCCAACTCGTCGAGCATGCGGGTATCGAGGAAGCTGCCCTCGAACAGCGTGGTCGACGTCGATACGGCGCCGACACCGAAGAGCATCATGTCCGCGTGCCTTCCCGCCTCCAACGTGCGGGAGATCACCGAATCGCTGCGCATCGACGCCACCGTCGACGGGTCGGCATACAGGGGTGCGGGCAGTCGTAACGTGCTCGCGCGCAACGTTTCCCCGCAGCGGCTCAGGATGAACTCGGTACCGGTCTGATACGCCGCGGTCGACATGGCGCCGTCGAGCTGCACCACCGCGCGGCAGCTCGCCACCCCGGGAACCAGCGCGTTGGCCACCGCGACCTGCTCAGGTCCCCAGGTGAACCCGAGGACATCGTCGGGTGTGAGCCGCCGCATCAACAGCGCTGCCGCGGCGCGGCCCACGCTGGCGAATGCGACGGGCCGTCCGGGTGCGCCGATGTCGACCCCGTGGCCGGCGACCACCACCTCCGTCAGCCCGTAGCGCCGCTCGAGTTCGCGCTCCTCCTCGGCGTGCAGGTCCTCACTCAGCCCGGCGGGCACGGCGATCTCGATGCGGACCAGACCCCGGGCCTTTGCGCGGGCGATCAATCGACCCGCCGTCGGGCGCGAGACGCCCAAGCGGGTGGCGATCTCGGCCTGGGTCAAACCGTCGAGGTAGTACATCGTCGCCGCCCGCAGGGCCAGGCGGACGTCCTGCGTGGGCACCGCAGCCCCGGCGAGGTCACCGGTCGACGTTGATGCGGTCACCGCCCTGCCCTCCTCGGACTTTGAGCATTTGCTCAGGGGTGCGATTAGATGCTCATCACGTTAACATGGGGATGTGACGCACACAACACTCTCCCCGGACAGCCGGATGCGGGCGGCTGTGCTCGTCGAACCCGGGCGGATCGAAATGCAGGAACGGCCGGTGCCCCGCCCCGAGCCCGGTGACGTGCTTATACGGGTCTCATCGGTGGGCGTCTGCGGATCGGACACGCATTACTACCGGCACGGGCGAGTGGGCGGGTTCGTCGTCGAGGCGCCGTTGATCCTCGGCCACGAGGCCGCGGGCACGATCGTCGACGTCGGCGACAACGTCGACCCGTCGCGCATCGGCGAACGGGTGTCGATCGAACCGCAGCGCCCCGACCCCCACAGCGACGAAACCCGCCGCGGGCGCTACAACCTGTGCCCGCACATGCAATTCTTCGCGACCCCGCCCGTCGACGGGGCGCTGTGTGAGTACGTGACGATCGGCGCGGAGTTCGCCCACCGCGTGCCGGACTCGATCTCCGATGAGGCTGCCGCGTTGTGCGAGCCGCTCTCCGTCGGCATCGCCGCCGTCCGCAAGGCCGGTGTCGACGGACGGTCGCGGGTGTTGGTCACCGGGGCAGGCCCGATCGGCATCGTGGTGACCCAACTCGCGCGGGCCTATGGTGCAACGGACATCATCGTCAGCGATCTCGACGAGGCCCGTCGGCAACGGGCGATCTCGTTCGGGGCCACGGAGGTTCTGGACCCGACGACCCAGCCGATAGGCGATTTCGGGGTGGACGGATACATCGACGCCTCGGGCGCGCCGACGGCCGTGGCCGACGGCATTCGCGCGGTGCGACCCGCCGGCCGGGTGGTGTTGGTCGGCTCGGGTGCGGAGTCGATGGAGCTGCCGACGCAGGTTATCCAGAACCGTGAGCTGGTGTTGACGGGCGTCTTCCGCTACGCCAACACCTGGCCGACGGCGATTGCGCTCGTCGAGTCCGGCCAGGTCGATCTCGACGCGATGGTGACCGCCCGCTTCCCCTTGGAGCGCACCGCCGAAGCCCTCGACTCCGACCGCACACCGGGTAGCGTGAAGTCGGTGGTGTCGGTGTCATGAAACTCGACAACTCCACGCTCGCAGAGCTTTCCACCGACAAGCCGACCTACGATCGATCCCAGATATCGGTCGGCATAGTGCATTTCGGAGTCGGCGGCTTTCACCGGGCGCATCAAGCGATGTACGTCGACCGACTCCTGGAGAAGGGGCTGGCCAAGGAGTGGGGCATCGCCGGCGTCGGCGTGATGCCTGCCGACCGCAGGATGGCCGACGTGATGGCCGCCCAGGACGGCCTGTACACCCTGCTGCTGGAGAAGCCCGACGGTACCCGCGAGGCGCGGGTGATCGGTTCGATCGTCGACTATCGCTACGCGCCCGACGACCCGGAGTCGGTGATCGAACTGTTGGCCGCGCCGAGCACGCGGATCGTCTCGCTGACCATCACCGAGGGTGGTTACAACATCGACAACCTCGGTGAGGGCGTGAACGTCTTCGGTCTGGTGGCCGAGGCGCTGGCGCGCAGGCGCGACCGCGGCATCACCTCCCCGACGATCGTGTCGTGCGACAACATCGAGGGCAACGGCGACGTCGCCCGCCATGCGTTCACCACCTACGCCGAGCGGGTGCATCCCGGCCTCGGCGAGTGGATCGGCGCGCAAACCACGTTCCCCAACTCGATGGTGGACCGCATCACACCGGTCACCACACCCGACGTGATCGACGTCGTGGCAACCGAATTCGGTATCGATGACCAATGGCCAGTGGTGGCCGAACCCTTCACGGCGTGGGTGCTCGAGGACGACTTCGCGAACGGGCGACCACCGTTGGAAGACGTGGACGTGCTGATGGTCGACGACGTCACCCCGTACGAGCTGATGAAGCTGCGTCTGCTCAATGCCGGCCACCAAAGCCTCTGCTACTTCGGGTATCTCGCCGGTTACCGGTTGGTGCACGACGCCGCAGGCGACCCGCTGTTCGCCGACTTTTTGTTGGCGTACATGGACGACGAGGCCACACCGACGCTCAAACCCGTGCCCGGCATCGATCTGCCCGACTACAAGCGCACGCTGATCGAGCGGTTCGCCAACCCGGGCGTCAAGGACACCATCGCCCGGCTGTGTTACGGCTCATCGGACCGTATTCCGAAGTGGCTGCTGCCCGTCGTCCGCGAGAACCTCCGAACGGGCGCGCCGATCCGGTTGTCGGCCGCGACGGTCGCCAGCTGGGCGCGCTACGCCGAAGGGGTCGACGAGCAGGGGCAACCGATCGACGTGCAGGACCAACTCGCCGACGTCCTGGTGCCGCTGGCCAGGACTCAGCGCGACAACCCGACCGCATTCATCGAAAGCACCGACCTCTTCGGCGATCTCGCCTCCGACCAGCGATTTGTCGACGCATACGTCTGGGCGCTGAACTCGCTGCACCGCGACGGCGCGCGGGCAACGCTGGAAGCGTTGATGCACGGGAACGAACCATGAGCGCGGACCGTGCGCTGGTGATCGGCGAGGCGTTGATCGACATCGTCGAGCGTGGCGGCGAGGTCACCGGTGAACACGTCGGCGGCAGTCCACTCAACGTGGCGGTCGGGCTGGGTCGGCTGGGCCGCGGCGTCGACTTCCTGACACACATCGGCGACGACGAACGCGGACGGCGCATCGTCGACCATGCCGAAGCATCCGGGGTGCAACTCGTCTCGGGAAGTACGGCCGCGGCGAGGACGCCGACCGCGTTGGCCACGCTCGACGAGCAGGGTTCGGCGCAGTACGAGTTCGACATCGAATGGCAACTGACCGGAACGCCCGAGGTGGGTCCCCCACTGGTGGTGCACACCGGTTCGATCGCGGCGGTGCTCGAGCCCGGCTGCCGTGCCACCGCCGCACTGGTCGACACGTATCACCCGTCGGCCACCGTGACGTTCGATCCGAATGTGCGGCCCGCGCTGATCGAGGACGCCGATGCCGCGCACACCCGCATCGACCGGCTCATCGAGCGCTGCGACGTGGTGAAGGCGAGCGACGAGGACTTGCGGTGGCTCGACCCGGGCCGCGCCCCCGAGCAGATCGCGGAGACGTGGTTGTCGCTGGGCGCGTCGATCGTCGCGGTGACGATGGGCGGGCAGGGGTCGTTCGCGCTGTGCGCGCAGGGCCTGGTGCGAGTGCCGGCGTTCGAGGTCGACGTCGTCGACACCGTGGGCGCCGGCGATGCGTACATGAGCGGTCTGATCGACGCGCTGTGGACGTTGGGGCTGCTGGGCGCTCAGCGGCGGCGTGACCTGGCGCGAATCAGTGCGGCCGACCTGACGCGTGTCCTGCGCACGGCCGCGATGTCGTCGGCGCTGACGGTCGCCCGCGCTGGCGCCGACCTGCCCGATCGCGGTAGCCGCGATGCGGCGCTGGAATCAGCCATACTGGGTTGATGCGTTCCATATGGAAGGGTTCGATCGCGTTCGGCCTAGTGAACGTGCCGGTCAAGGTCTACAGCGCGCAGCAGGACCACGACGTGAAGTTCCACCAGGTGCACGCGAAGGACAACGGGCGCATCCGATACAAACGTGTCTGCGAGATCGACGGTGAAGAAGTCGAGTATCGCGACATCGCCCGGGCGTACGAATCCGACGACGGCCAGACGGTGATCATCACCGACGAGGACATCGCCACGCTGCCCGAGGAACGCAGCCGCGAGATCGAGGTGCTGGAATTCGTTCCCGCCTCCGACATCGATCCGATGATGTATGACCGCAGCTACTTCCTCGAGCCCGAGGGCAAGTCGTCGAAGTCGTATGTGCTGTTGACCAAGACGCTCAAGGAGACCGACCGGGTCGCGATCGTGCACTTCGCGTTGCGCAACAAGACGCGGCTCGCGGCGCTTCGGGTTCAGGACTTCAGTAAGCGCGACGTCATGGTGATCCAGACGCTGTTGTGGCCCGACGAGATCCGCGATCCCGACTTCCCGGTGCTGGACAAGGAAGTCGACATCAAACCGGCCGAGCTGAAGATGGCCACCCAGGTCGTCGACTCGATGACCGACGACTTCAACCCCGACCGCTACCACGACGAGTACCAGGAACACCTGCGTGAGCTGATCCAGGCCAAACTCGAAGGCGGCGAAGCATTCACCACCGAGGAGCAGCCGCAGGAACTCGACGAGACCGAGGATGTCTCCGATCTGCTGGCCAAACTCGAAGCCAGCGTGAAGGCGCGACGCGAAGGCCGCAGCGGGTCAAAGGGTTCCGACGACGACAAGCCGGCCAAGAAGGCGCCCGCGAAGAAGAGTGCCGCCAAGAAGACCGCGGCGAAGAAGACGCCCGCCAAGAAGGCCGCGAAGAAGTCGACGGCCAAGAAGTCGACGGCGAAGAAGTCCGCCGCGAAGAAGTAGCCGCCCGCCAGGACTCGGGGCGTCGTAGAACTACTGGTTCGCGAGACGTACACCAGGGCCGTGCTATCCGGTCCAAGCACGACCCTGGTGTACGTCTCGCGGCAATTAGAACGTGTTTCAGAAAGCCCTCACGCGCATCGTCGTGTCCTGTTACGGTTCGCCCGGCGAGGGAAGGATTCGGAAACGTGATTCTTGACAGATTCCGGCTCGACGATCAGGTCGCGGTGGTCACGGGCGCCGGTCGCGGCCTGGGCGCCGCGATGGCGCTGGCATTCGCCGAAGCCGGTGCAGACGTGGTGATCGCGTCACGCACACAGTCGCAACTCGAGGAAGTCGCCGAGCAGATCAAGGGCGTGGGCCGCAGGGCGCACGTCGTGGTCGCCGACCTGGCCCACCCCGCCGACACCGCCACGTTGGCCGGTGCCGCGATCGAGGCGTTCGGAAAACTAGACGTCGTCGTCAACAACGTCGGTGGCACCATGCCCAACGCGCTACTGAACACCTCGACCAAGGACCTGCGCGACGCGTTCACCTTCAACGTGACCACCGCGCACGCGCTCACCACCGCGGCGGTTCCGCTGATGCTCGAGCACTCCGGCGGCGGCAGCATCATCAACATCACCTCCACGATGGGCCGGCTTGCCGGCCGGGGTTTTGCGGCCTACGGAACGGCCAAGGCCGCACTCGCTCACTACACCCGCCTGGCCGCGCTCGACCTGTGCCCGCGGATCCGGGTCAACGCGATCGCGCCGGGGTCGATCCTCACGTCGGCGCTCGACATCGTGGCCTCCAACGACGACCTCCGTAAGCCCATGGAGCAAGCAACTCCGATGCGCCGACTCGGCGATCCGCAGGACATCGCCGCCGCCGCGGTGTACCTGGCCTCGCCGGCTGGCAGCTACCTGACCGGTAAGACGCTGGAGGTCGACGGCGGTTTGACGGTGCCCAATCTCGACATGCCCATTCCGGACCTGTGAGAGGACCTCCATGACGATCAAAGTGGCCGCGGTCGGCACCGGCAACGTCGGCAGGCACGCGCTGACCCAGCTCATCAACGATCCGCAGTACGAGCTCACCGCTGTCTGGGTGTCGTCGGAAACCAAGGCCGGCAAGGACGCCGGTGAGCTTGCCGGACTGCAGGTTTCGACCGGCATCACAGCCACGAGGGACCTCGATGCGGTGCTGGCGACCCGACCCGACTGCGTGGTGTACACCGCGATGGCCGACAACCGGCTGCCCGAGGCGCTCGAGGACTACCGTCGCATTCTGGCCGCGGGCGTCAACGTCGTCGGCAGCAGCGCGGTCTTCCTGCAGTACCCGTGGGAGGTGCTGCCCGACGAACTCGTCAAGCCGATCGAGGAAGCCACCCAGACGGGCGGATCGAGTGTCTTCGTCAACGGCATCGACCCCGGCTTCGCCAACGACCTGCTACCGCTCGCGCTCGCCGGAACCTGTCAGAGCATCGAGCAGATTCGGTGCATGGAGATCATCAACTACGACACCTACGACAGCGCCACGGTGATGTTCGACGTGATGGGATTCGGCAAGCCGCTCGACGAGATCCCGATGCTGTTGCAGCCCGGCGTCCTGAGCTTGGCCTGGGGATCGGTGGTGAGACAGCTGGCCGCGGGGCTCGGCATCGAACTCGACAAGGTGTCCGAAACCTATGTGCGCGAACCGGCTCCCGAGGATTTCGACATCGCAGCGGGCCACATCGCCAAGGGCACCGCGGCGGCGCTGCGCTTCGAGGTCCAGGGCATCAAGGACGGCAAGGTCGCCGTCGTGCTCGAACACGTCACCCGGTTGCGCGATGACCTGCACCCGGACTGGCCGCAGCCCGCTCAGGAGGGTGGCTCGTACCGCATCGAGATCACCGGCGAACCGTCGTACACCATCGACCTCTGCCTGAGCAGCCCGAACGGTGACCACAACCACGCCGGACTCGTCGCGACAGCCGCCCGGGTCGTCAACGCGATCCCCGCGGTCGTGGCCGCGCCGCCGGGCATCCGCACCACACTCGACTTGCCGCTGATCACCGGAAAAGGGTTGTACGCTGTGCGTTGAAGCCGGGGGTCGATCAGAATCGAGGACGTGCCTATGCGGACCACCCTTCGTTATCTCGCACCGCTGATCGCTGCCGGCGGCATCGCCGCGGCACTCGCGGCGGCCTCGCCTGCCGCCGCCGAACCGGCCCCAAACCCCACCCTGCCGCAGTGCGTCGACACCGGCGGTGCCCAGGCCATCGGCGGGTCCACCACCGAATGCGCGTCGCCGGGCAACGTTTCGATCGACGCCACGCCCGCTCAGCAGGAGTACGTCGGCCCATGGGGAAGCATGTGGGAGGGCGACGGCTTCTTCTTCCCGTGACCGTTCGGGATTGACGCTCAACGTTATTCGCAGCGCTCGCCGTATGTGCGGCCGCTGACCAGAAGTGCCCCTGGCCGAGGAGGCCAACCATGAAGTCCCGATTTCGTTATCTCACAGCGACTCTCGCGGTCGGCGTCATCGGCGCGTTAGCACCCGTCGCCGGCGCCGCGCCCCAGTGCACCAACATCGCCCCCAACACCACGCAGTGCCAGACCAACGGAAGTTCACAGATCGTCACGTCACCGTCGGTGCAGACCAGCCCCTATTGGGGTTGGCCGTGGGGCGGCGGCCTCATCATCGGGCTCGGCGGCGGGCACAAATAACCCCACCCACCACCGACGGCCGTGGTTTCGGCTACCCTAACTTTTCTATTCGCAACCCCGGATAGAAAGAGGGTGGGGTGGCCCAGAGCATCGAGGTGAAGGCGCGCCCGAGCTGGCTGCTGCTCGGACCGGCGTTCGTGGCGGCCATCGCCTACGTCGACCCCGGCAACGTCGCCGCCAACGTCAGCGCCGGCGCCCAGTTCGGTTTCCTGCTGATCTGGGTGATCGTGGCGGCAAACGCGATGGCCTGCATCGTGCAGTACCTCTCGGCCAAGCTCGGCTTGGTGACCGGCATGTCGCTGCCGGAGGCGGTCGGTAACCGCATGCGCCGCCGCACCCGGCTGACCTACTGGATGCAGGCCGAATTGGTCGCGATGGCAACCGATCTCGCCGAGGTCGTCGGTGGCGCGATCGCGCTGTACCTGCTGTTCGACCTACCGCTGCTGACCGGCGGCATCATCACCGGCGTCGTCTCGATGGTGTTACTGATGGTCAAGGACCGCCACGGCCAGAACTCGTTCGAACGCGTCATCACCGGACTGCTGGCCGTCATCGCGGTCGGCTTCCTTGCCAGCCTGTTCGTCGCTCCCCCACCGCTCGACGAGGCGGCGACGGGGTTGGTGCCGAAGTTCGCCGGCACCGAGAGCGTGCTGATCGCCGCGGCGATGCTGGGCGCGACCGTGATGCCGCACGCGGTGTACCTGCATTCGGGCCTGGCCCGGGACCGCCACGGCCATCCCGACCCCGGGCCGATGCGGCGGATGCTGCTGCGGGTCACGCGCTGGGACGTCGGCATCGCGATGGTGATCGCCGGCGCGGTCAACCTGTCGATGGTGTTGGTCGCCGCGACGAACCTGCGGGGTCAGGAAAACACCGACTCGATCGAGGGTGCGCACGCCGCGGTCGGCGAGACCCTGGGGCCGACGATCGCGCTGTTGTTCGCGATCGGCCTGCTCGCCTCGGGGTTGGCGTCGTCGTCGGTCGGCGCGTACGCCGGCGCGATGATCATGCAGGGCCTGCTGCACCGCTCCATTCCGCTGGTGCTGCGCCGCCTCATCACGCTGCTGCCCGCACTCGCGGTGTTGGCGATCGGCCTCGATCCCAGCCGTGCGCTGGTGTTGTCGCAGGTGGTGCTGTCGTTCGGGATACCGTTCGCGCTGATTCCGCTCGTGCGGCTGACCAGCGACCGCGCCCTGATGGGCGCCGACGTCAACCATCGGGTGACGACGGCTATCGGGTGGGTCATCGCGGGCCTGATTACTCTTTTGAACGTGGTGTTGATTTATCTGACGCTGACGGGTTGATGCACACCTACTTCGCCTACGGCTCGAATCTCAACGTCCACCAGATGGCGTTGCGGTGCCCCGACGCGGCGCACCCCCGGCCGGCGATGCTGTCCGACCACGACTGGCTGATCAACGAGCGCGGCGTCGCCACGGTCGAACCGTTCCACGGCTCCGAAGTGCACGGTGTGCTGTGGCAGCTCAACGACCGCGATCTGGCGGTGCTCGACAGCGCCGAAGGCGTTCCGGTGCGTTACCGCCGCGACCGGCTCACCGTGCACACCAACGAGGGGCCCGCCGAGGCGTGGGTGTACATCGACCACCGCGTCGAACCTGGTCCGCCACGACCGGGCTACCTCGAGCGCATCATCGACGGCGCCCTGCACCACGGCCTGCCATCCCGCTGGGTCGACTTCCTCAAGCGGTGGGATCCGGCGCATTGGTCCGGTCGCTCCGACCGATCCGATATCCCTGCCCCAGAGTCGCTTTCGGAACTCCTGGCGCAGCCGGGCATCGTCGAGGAGCGGATCTTGCGGTCCCGCTTCGGTTTTCTGGCCATCCACGGCGGCGGCCTCGAGCAGATGACCGACGTGATCGCCGAACGCGCCGCCGACGCCGCGGGCGCCTCGCTGTACACGGTGCGCCACCCCGACCACTATCCGCACCATCTGCCCTCGGCGCTGTACCGGGCGCAGGAGTCCGAACGTCTCGCGGAGTTCCTCGAGCACGTCGAGGTCGCGGTGTCACTGCACGGGTACGGCCGCGTCGGTCGCAGCACTCAGTTGCTCGCGGGCGGGCGCAACCGCGCACTAGCCGAGCACCTCGCCGAACACGTCGAAGTGCCTGGCTACCAAGTCATCACCGACCTCGACGCGATCCCGCGCGAACTGCGCGGGCTGCACCACGGCAACCCCGTCAACCGCGTCCGCGCAGGCGGCGCGCAACTCGAGCTCACACCGCGGGTGCGCGGCATCAGCCCGCGCAGCCAACTACCCGGCGACGACGGGCTCACACCGGCGACCTCCGCGTTGATCCAAGGGCTCGTCGCCACCGCGCATTCCTGGGAACTACGCTCGGCCTAGTGCGTATCGCAACCATCGCGGCCCTGCTTCTCCTTGTGCTGACCGCCGCACCGGTTCATGCCCAGCCCGCCGCCGTTGACGCGACTCTCGAGCGTGCCGTCGCGGAGGAAGGACTCGCCGGCGGGATCGTCGTGATCCGCGATGGGCCACACCTCACCCGGTACTCCGCCGGGTACTCCGACCTCGACACCGAAGCCGGATTCGCACCGAACACCCACGTGCGTGTCGGTAGCATCACGAAAACCTTTGTGGCCGCGACGGTTCTGCAGCTGGTGGCCGAGGGCAGGGTCGGGCTCGACACACCGGTCGAGACGTACCTGCCCGGCCGCATCCGGGGCGAGAACATCGACGCCACGGCCATCACCGTGCGCCAGCTGTTGCGCCACCAGAGCGGCGTGCCGGAATACTTCGACGACCTGACCGAGATCCCGGATGAGCCTGTGAGCGGCGATCAACTGCTCGACAGGGCGCTGGCTCGGCCCGCGCAGTTCGCCCCCGGCGCGACGATGAAGTACACCAACACCAACTACATCGTCGCCGGCCTGCTGATCGAGGGGTTGACGGGCAGACCGGCGGCCGACGAGATCACCGCGCGAATCATCGCGCCACTGGGGCTGTTCGACACGTACTTCCCCGCGCCGGGCGAGAACGGGCTGCGGGTGCCGTTCGCCCACGGCTACGAAGTGGTCGACGGCAGCCGCACCGACGTCACCGACTTCAACGCCTCCGCGGCGTGGACCGCGGGCGGCCTGGTATCGACCGACGAGGACACGACGGCGTTCATCACCGCGCTGCTCGACGGGCGGGTGGTGCCCCGCCCTCAGCTCGACGAGATGATGCGGACCGTTCCCATGCCGGACGCCGACGGGCTCCTCGAGTACGGATTGGGCCTCGGGCGCGTGTCATTGCCGTGCGGAGTGACCGCGTGGGGCCACGGCGGCGACATCGCCGGGTATCACAGTTTCGCGGTCAAGACCTTCGATGGGCCTGCCATCTCGGTGACGCTGACGCAGTCGCCGGAGTCGACGGCGCCCGCCGAGGATCCGCGCGGAGATGTCCTGACGGCGCTCTATTGTCCCGCCTGACCTGAGCACCCATCCGTCGCGCGTGCGGCTCCGAATACCTCCATGTGGATGGTTCCTACCTGTACCGCACCCGGACGGCGCACCTGCGTCGTGCGCCGGTGTACCACCATTTCGAGCATCACGGTTACAGCTGGCTGGTCGACGTCGACCGGCTTCCGCGGGTCCCATGGTGGCTGCGGCCCTTCGCGCGCTTCGACGCCCGCGACCACCTCCACGGCGCCCCGGGCGACTCGCTGCGCCAGCGCATCGACGCATTCCTGTGGGACCGCGGTGTCGACCCGGGCGGCGGGCGGGTCACCGCGCTGCTGCAGGCGCGGGTGGCCGGCTACGCGTTCAACCCGGTGACGCTGTACTGGTGCCATGACACGGCGGGCGTCGTGCGCCACATCGTCATGGAGATGCACAACAACCGCGGTGAACGGCATGCGTATCTGCTGCCGCCGAGCCCGGACGGGACGTCGATGGCGCCGAAGAGGCTGCGGGTGTCGCCGTTCAACGGCATTGACGGTCACTACCTGGTGCGCGCGCCGCACCCTGGCGACGAGGTGAACGTGACCGTATCGCTGCACCGCGGCAACGGCCCGGCGTTCATCGCCACGGTGCGTGGCGCACGCAGGCGCGCGGGTGTCGCCGAGGTGCTGCTGATGCAGGCGAAGGCCCCGCTGGCGCCGTTGATGACGGCGCTGGAGTACCGGCTCCAGCACCTCACGCTGTGGCTGCGGCGTGTCCCTCTCGTGCGCGGCGCCGAAGCGGTCGGCGAAACTGTCGCTCCGACAGCGGCTTTCGTCGGCAACACGGCCAGATCGCGATATTCATGACGGTGCACACGCGGGTAGCTAGGCTACCGCTGGTGACCACGGACCTCGACGAGCTGCTTCGCCAGGTTGCCGAGGAGGACGTCGAGGCCTTCGCCACCTTCTACGACCGCACCCGTGCGCGGGTGTTCGGCCTGGTGACCCGGGTACTGCGCGACCCGGGGTACAGCGAGGAGACCACGCAGGACATCTACCTGCAGGTGTGGCGCACCGCGCGAACCTACGACCCTTCGGCGGGTTCCCCGCTCGCGTGGCTGATGACCCTCGCGCACCGCCGGGCGGTCGACCGGGTGCGGTCCGAACAGGCCGCGACACAGCGGGAGGACCGCTACGGCGCGGCCACCGTCGAACTGCCCTCCGATCACGTCGCCGACTCGGTGATCATGCGCGACGAGCGCCGCCAGGTGGCCAACTGCCTGGGATCGCTGACGGATGTACAGCGGGAGTGCATCCAGCTGGCCTACTACGACGGGCTGACCTACGCCCAGGTCTCCGAACGGTTGTCGGCGAACCTCGCCACCATCAAATCGCGGATGCGCGACGGCCTCCGCGGTCTCCGCAAGTGCTTGGGGATGGCATGACCGAGCCCATGGATAGCGAACTCGGCGCACTCGCGGCGCCCTACGCCCTGAACGCGATCTCGGATTCCGAACGCGAGGAAGTCGACCGCCGCGTCGCGGCCGCACCCCCCGCCGTCGCGCAGGCCTTCGCCGACGAAGTGCGCAATGTCCGGGAGGCCATGGCGGTCGTGTCGGCCGCCACCGCCGCCGAACCGCCTCCGCATCTGCGCGAGCGCCTGCTGGCCGAGATCGGCGGCGAGCGAGCGGAACCGGTACGCCAGTTGCGGCCGCGGCCGACGCGTTGGCAGAAGACCGCGCTGGCCGCTGCCGCTGTGGTCGTGGTCGGCGCGGGCGCCCTGGGCGTCGGTTTGGCGCTGCGACCGGCCGACAAACCCTCGACCGCCGAGCAGGTGTTCGCCGCGCCCGACGTGCGCACCGTCTCGGGGGAGATTCCGGGCGGCGGCACCGCGACGGTGGTGTTCTCGCGCGAGAAGGATGCCGGGGTGCTGGTGATGAACAACGTCACCCCGCCACAACCCGGCACCGTCTACCAGATGTGGCTGGTCGACGCTGAGGGTCCGCATCCCGCGGGCACCATGGACCCGCAGTCCGTGGCGCCGTCGACGACGGCCGTGCTGCCCGACATCGGCGACTCGAGCACCCTCGCCTTCACCATCGAACCGCCCGGCGGTTCGGCGGAGCCGACCAGCGCACCGTTCGCCGAGCTCCCGCTCGTATAGATACCTGCACCGATTTCTGCGAGACGGTCGCGATTTCCGCGGAATCACAGCCCTGGTGCAGATTTCGGCGTACCCCAGGCCCGTCGGCCTACGCTCCCGCCAGCGTCGCATCGGCCGCCTCCGCGACGACGTCGCCCACGTCCCGGCGGCGCTGCCACGCCCGCCGCTGCCGGATGGCGCCGTTGCCCTGTTCGGTGACGCGGCGCAACTCGTCGAACACCAGGTCGTAGTCGCCCACGGCTTCGAGCGCGGGCCGTACGTGCTCGACGAGCCGGTCCAGCAGCTCTCGCGCGGGCACCCGCTGATGGCTTTCCAGCAGGTCGACCGCATCGCCGTCGAGGCCGTCGCGCGCGGACTTCCAGTACGCGGCCTTGAGCGCATGCGCGGCGAGCGGCGGTGTCGGCTCGCCGCGCCGCTCGTCCTCCAACGCCGTCATCACCGCGGCCCGGGTCAACGCGGCCAGCAGGACGGTCTCGGCCGCCGTCGCGGGCACGTCGGCGACGCGCACTTCGATCGTCGGGAAGTTCTTCGACGGCCGCACATCCCAATAGACCATGCCGTCGTCGCGCATCGCGCCCGCCTGTTGCATCATCTGCACGACGGCGTCGTACTCGTCGACGGAGTCGAAGTGCGGCGGCGGGCCCGCGCTGGGCCACCGCGCCCACAGCACACTGCGCCAGCTGGCGTAGCCGGTGTCGGAGTTGCGGTAGATCGCGGAGTTCGCGCTCAGCGCCAGCAGGCTGGGCAACCAGGGCCGCAGCCGGTTGCTGACCCGGATCGCGGCTTCGCGGCTGGGCACCGCCACGTGCACGTGGCAGCCGCAGATGCCCTGCTCGTGCGCGATCATCCCGAACTTCTCGCCGATCTCCCGGTACCGCGGAGTGTCGGTGATCGGGAACTCCTGCGGAAGCGTGGGCGGCAGCCCGACCGCCAGCAGTTGCGCCCCAGCCGCGTCCGCGGCCTCGGCGGAGAGTCGGCGCAGCCGCAGCAGCTGGTCGCGTAGTTCGCGGGAGGAGGCGACCACCTCGCTGGTGGTTTCGACCTGGCAGGTGGTCAGTTCGAGTTGCAGCTTCACACCGCGCGTTACCGCCTCGCGGGCGACGGCCTCGTTGAGCGCGACAGGTTGCCCGCTCGCGGGGTCAACGAGCAGGAACTCTTCTTCGACGCCGATCGTGGGATGCGTGGCCATGGGTCAACTGGTTGCCGAAATATTGATCCGGCCCGTCGGATGATTCACGACGGGCCGGATCGGGGCAATAAATCCTTCAGGTCCGGGGACTCCGGTGATTCGAAGTCGGCGGCAGATGTATTGCCCGAAGCTTCTGCGCGCCAAACATCCTTTGTCGACCTGCGACCCTCCTACGATCGATCCGTGACCAAACCCTTCCGGTTCGGCGTCGGTCTGCAGGCCGCGCGCCGTCAGAAGTCGGTGCAGGACTGGGCGCGCCGCGCCGAGGACATGGGCTACGACATCGTCCACGTCGCCGACCACCTCTACACGACCGCGCCGTTCCCGATGATGACGGCGATGGCGATGGCGACCGAACGGCTCCGCGTGGGCACGTTCGTGCTCAATGCCGGCTTCTACCGGCCCGCGTTGCTCGCGCGGGAGGTGACCACGCTGCGTGATCTCTGCGGCGGGCGGTTCGACCTCGGGCTCGGCGCCGGCTATGTCAAGGAGGAGTTCGAACAGGCCGAGCTGCCGTATCCCTCGGCCGGTCAGAGAGTGGACTGGCTGCGCCACGTGACCGAGCACGTGAACGGGCACGCGCCCGATGTGCCGATCCTCATCGCGGGAAACGGCGACAAGCTGTTGACGCTGGCCGCTCAGCGCGCCGACATCATCGGGCTGACCGGCGGCGCCCCGATCACCGCGACGTCCGATCCGCTCGCCGACCGCATCGCGTTCCTGCGCCAAGCGGCCGGTGACCGGTTCGATGACCTCGAGCTCAACATCGCCGTCACCGCCATGCCGACCGACGATTCCGGCAGGCCCGACCTGTCGATCACGAGCCGGTTCCTCCCCCACTTGTCAGAAGAGGAACTGCTGGCTACCCCCGCGGTGTTGTCGGGGTCGACGAGCGAGATCGCCGACACGCTGCGCGGCTACCGCGAGACGTACGGCATCAGCTACATCACCGTCCAGCAGCTGCACGCCGAGCCGTTCGCGAAGGTGATCGCCGAGCTTTAAGAGTTTCGCGCTTGTGCGACAACGGATTCAACCGACCGCAGCACGAGGTCCGACCACTCCGGTTCACGCACCGCGTCGTGGTATTCGTAGAGCTTCCACGGGCTGACGGTGTGGATCTCACCGCGGGCGTTCTTGAAGTAGGAATGCTCGATCGACGGGTGCGACCAGACCGTCATCTTGATCGCCTCCTGTGACCGGCGACGCCAGTCGTCGGTGGCGTCGGCCTTCGGCTCGATCGAGTGCAGCCCGTCGGCCAGGGCGCGCAGACACTGGCCGATGTAGCGCATCTGCAATTCGGAGTTGAAGATGAGGCTGCCGCCGTGTGCCAGATGCGTGCCGGGGCCGTAGGTGAGGAAGAAGTTCGGGAAGCCCGGAACCATGATCCCTCGGTACGCGTACGGCCGGTCGCCCCAGACGTCGCGCAGGTCGATCGGATTGCCGTCGCCGTCGCGGCCGGTGATCCGCAGCGGCCACAGCACCTCGGTCGCGCGAAAACCGGTGGCGTACACGATGATATCGGCGTGCCGTTCCTGGCCGTCGGCGGTCACCACACCCGTCGGCGTGATCCGCTCGATCGGCGTGCGGATCAAATCGACGTTGTGCCGGCGAAGGGTTCGCAACCAGGTGCCGTCATCCTGCAGCGTGCGCTTACCCGTCGCCGGGTAGTCGGGCAGAACCTTGGCGAGCAGCTCTTCGTCCCCCTCGACCTGGGTGGTGATCCAGTCGGTGAACATCATCCGCGCGGCGGCGTTCATGTCGCTGACCGCGTAATCGCCTTGCTCGTAGGCGGGATCCACACGTGCGGCGTCCAAGCCCTTGTCGGCGCCCGGCCACAGCAGCAGGAACCGGTACCAGCGGCTGTAGAACGGCAGGTGTTCCATCGCCCAGCGGGTGCCGTCGCCAACCTCGTTGTGGTACATCGGGTTCGGGAACATCCACTGGGCGGTGCGCTGGTAGACGTCGAGATTCTCGACCCGGTCGGCGATCGCGGGCGCGATCTGGAAACCGCTCGCGCCCGCGCCGATCAGCGCGACACGGCGGCCGGTGACGTCGACGCCGTGGTTCCACGCCGCGGAGTGAAAGGCCGGTCCGGCGAACGTGTCAGCCCCTTCGATGTCGGGGATCTGAGGCCGGTTGAGTTGGCCGACCGCGCTGATGATCGCGCGCACGGAGATTCTGGACACCCGGCCGTTCTTCGCGCGCACCGCGACCGACCAGGTCCCCGAGTCGTCATCCCATTCGGCCGAGACCATCTCGGTCTCCCACCGCACGTGCTCGCCGATGCCGTGTTTGTCCATCACGTCGACGAAGTACTGACGCAGCTCGGGCTGCTCGGCGAAGTAGTGGCTCCACTTGTTGCTGGGCTCGAAGCTGTAGCAGTAGAAGTGGTTGGCCACGTCGACGCGGGCGCCCGGATAGCTGTTCTCCCACCAGGTTCCGCCGGGGCCTGCGTTCTTCTCCACCACCGTGAACGGCAGACCGGCCTGCTTGAGCCGGATGGCGGCGAGCAGTCCGGACTCGCCACAGCCGATGACGAGCACGGGAAGCGTTGCCGCCGCGTCTGGATCGATGGATTCGGGCTTGCGGGGGTCAACGCCGTCGAGGTCGAGTTCCTCGGTCAACAGCGGCAAATACTCCTCGCCGACGGGTTCGCATGCGGCCCAATCCATCATCTGCTTGACGATGGACGCGTCCAGCGGTGCGGGTTCGGGGCAGCCGCGGTCACGGTAGGCCGTGATCACCTCCAGCGCCTCGGCCCTGGCCCGAGCCTTGTCCTCTTCAGACATGAAGCCCTGCACCTCGTTGAGGAACAACCCGACCTGGGCGTAGTCGCGGATGAAGCGGGTGTCGCCGGTGATGTGCACGAGGCTGAGTAGCAGCGTCGGGACGCTGACGTCCTCGAGCGCCCGCTGGATTTCGTCGGTGGGCGTTGTGAACGGCGTGCCGGCGTAGCGACTGCGCACGACATCTCCTCCTGACCGCGACGGCCGCATCCAATTACGGAACTTAAAGTAGCGTAATCGACGGGGGCTTCCGGCAGTGACGTTTGATTCGCAGCGGCCGGCCAGCCGGTAAGCTCCCAGCGGTCCGCCCTCGTAGCTCAGGGGATAGAGCACGGCTCTCCTAAAGCCGGTGTCGCAGGTTCGAATCCTGCCGGGGGCACCACGTGTTTTCGCAGCTCAGACGGCGTTTAGACCTCAGGTCAGCGGGGCGCACCACGTCAGGATGGTTCCGCCGTGCGAGGCGCCCTCGACGGAGAACTGGCCACCGACCTCCTCGGCGCGGGCGCGGAGGTTGGCCAACCCGCTCGGTGTCACGTCGGCGGCGATGCCACACCCGTTGTCGACGACCTCGATACACAGGTCGTCCCCGACCGTCACGCCGACTTGCAACGTACTGGCGTTCGCGTGCCGCACGGCGTTGCTGACCGCCTCACGCACCACCGCTTCCGCGTGCTCGGCGAGTTTGTCGCTCACGACCGACAGCGGACCCGAGAAATTCGTTGTGGTCCGCATATCCGGGTCGGCGAACTGATCGATCGCCTCGTCGAGCCGCTGCCGCAGCGTGACACCCGGCTGCGCATGGTGCAGGTCGAAGATCGCGGTGCGGATCTCCTGGATGACCTCTTGGAGGTCGTCGACGCAGCCGGTGAGCCGCTCCTGCACCTCCGGAGTGCGCGCTCGTGGGATCGTCCCCTGCAAGGCCAGGCCCACGGCGAACAGCCGCTGGATGACGTGGTCGTGCAGGTCGCGGGCGATGCGGTCGCGATCGGTCAGCACGTCGAGCTCTCTCATCCGGCGCTGGGTGCTGGCCAACTGCCACGCCAACGCCGCCTGGTCGGCGAAGGCCGCCATCATGTCCATGTTCTCGTCGGTGAACGGCGACGCGCCGACCGGCCGAAGCGCAACCAGGACACCGGCAACGGCGTCGCCCGCGCGCAGCGGTAGCAACAGCGCGGGACCCGTCTGGGCCCCATCCACACCGAGCCCGAGGCCGTCGAACCTCATCGGCGTGCGTTGGGTGAACGCCTGCCCGATCGGGCTATCCGCGACGGGAACCGTGTCCACGCCCAGTGCGGGAACGTCGCCCGCGGTGGCGGCGACGACGAGTTCGGTCGCCTCCGAAGGCAGCACGTCGCGGTCGGTCGGAACGAACACCGCGGTCAGACCGGCCCCGCTGAGCTGACGTGACTTGTCGGCGACCTGCCGGAACACCTTCACCGGTTCGGTTCCCGACAGGAGTTCGGTCCCGATGTCGCGGGTGGCCTCGATCCACGACTGCCGGTGCTTGGCCTGTTGGTAGAGCCGGGCGTTCTCGATCGCGATGCCCGCGGCCGCCGCGAGCGCCCGGACGAGGACCTCGTCGTCCTCGCTGAACGGCTGACCACCGGCCTTCTCGGTCAGATAGAGGTTGCCGAACACCTCGTCGCGGATTCGGACCGGTACGCCGAGGAAGGTGACCATCGGCGGATGGTTCGGCGGAAACCCAACGGACGCAGCGTGATGCGCGATGTTGTCGACCCTGATCGGCTTCGGGTCGTCGAGGAGGAGGCCGAGAACACCCCGCCCCTCCGGCAAATGGCCGATCGCTCGGGCTGCTGCGTCGTCGATCCCGTCGTAGACGAACTCGACGAGTTCGTGGCCTCGACCCCGCACGCCCAACGCCCCGTACTGCGCATCGACCAGATCGATGGCCGTTCGCACGATGGTGCGAAGGGTTTCGTCGAGTTCGAGGCCTGAGGTGACGACGAGCATCGCCTCGAGCAGTCCGTCGAACCGGTCCCGTCCCTCGACGATCTCTTCGATGCGGTCCTGGACCTCGGACAGAAGCTCACGAAGGCGCAACTGCGACAACGTGTCCCGGAGCGATCGCATACTCGCGTCGTCCCCGGGTCCCGCTCTGTTCGTCACCGCTTCGCCGTTCCGATCCTCATCGACTCACCACCAGCCGTCGGGGCCGATGTTACGCGTCGGCGATCCCCCGTAAGCGGACTCGCCCGGCAGGGTTCTCGCGTCAAGGGCCGTGGACAAGACCGTCATCGACAACCTGGCGGAATACCCGGTGCGCCTCGTCCACCGAGTCCGCAAGCGGACGGGCGGTGTCAAGTCGGTGGGATCGATCGGGGCCCGCGTCGCCACCAAGCGCAACGGCGATCTGTGGTGTCGCATCCGAACTCGACGGCCCTCTGGCCACGACCCGTTCGGCGGCTTCCTCCGGCGACAGCGAACACACGAAATAGACTACGGACGAGGATGTTTCGGTAGCAAGCCGATACGCCCTCTCCTCCTGCTGCGTATCGCGCCAGGTGCCGTCGAGCACGACGGTCTCACCCGCGGACAGCAGAGCGCGCGCTCGACGCAGTACCTCGTCGTAGACCGCGCGCACATTCTCGGGTGCATACAGTCCCACACCCAGTTCGCCCGCCTTGCCCGCTATGACGCCCGACCGTTGTAGCTCGCGCCGCACCTCGTCGGTGGAGACGACCCGGGCGTTCACCCGTTCGGCCAATCCGTGCGCGACGGTGGTCTTGCCGGTGCCCGGCCCGCCGCCGACGATGACCAACCGGACGGTGCACGATCTCAGGTGTGCCAGCGCGATGTTCAGGTGCCGCACGGCGTCGGAAGCCGCTTCTGCGTGCCCTTGACCGACGCGGATGCAGTCCACTTTCGCTCGCACCACAGCGCGGTACGCAACGCAGAAGTCCCTCAGCGATCGCGGTGCGGGGTCGTCGGCCCGCCGAAGGTACTCTTCGAAGAAGTGATCTGCGAGGTCCTTTCGTCCGAGAAACTCCAAGTCCATCGCGAGGAAGGCGGCGTCGTCGACACCGTCGACGTAGCGCAGTCGATCGTCGAACTCCAGGCAGTCCAGCATCACCGGACCGTCTGGCATGCAGAAGATGTCCTGTGTCAGCAGGTCCCCGTGGCCGTCGACGACGCGACCCGACGCGATCCGCTGCATGAACAACTGGTCACGGCCGGCCAGGTACCGGTCCGCCAGGCACGTGACCTCGCGAAGCGTCGCCTCCGGGATGACCCTGTCGGTGTATCGCTTCAACTCGTCGAGGTTCTCGTGCCAGCGCTGGAAGGCGGCGGCGACCGTCGCCTGTTCTGCAATCTGTGGGCTGCGGAGCGCGTTTCGATGGAACCGCGCCAACCGGTCTGCGATGGCGGTGAGGCATCCGTCGACGGGATCGCCGTTGCGTACCAGCGCGGCAAGCCGCGCGGATTCCGGGTAGCGGCGCATCACGATGACCGGCTCGGGGGGTTCACCCGGTGAAGCGAAGTGACCTACGCCGAGATAGCCGTCCGGCGCCAGCCTACGATTCAGGGTCACTTCGCGTTGACACGCCTGCTCGCGACGTTCGGGGGTGCTGAAGTCCAGGAAATCCGTGACGATCGCTTTCTTCGTCTTGTATGCCCGGTCCCCGATGAGAGCGACCAGCCCCGTGTGTGTCTCATGTATCTCCGCATGAAGATTCCCGTTGCCACTGAACGGGTCTCGGCGGGTGCTCGCGGTAACCGACGGGGTCGTCATACGTACACCCTCTCTCAGCCACGCTCTCGGCAACAGGGTCGGAAGGCCCCTTACCGCAGCCGGCATCATCGACGCGGCCGGCAGACCATGACCGGAACGGTGGCGTGTTGCAACAGATTCAACGCGGTCGAGCCCAGGATGGCGCTGGTCAGCACAGTCTTCCCGTAGCTTCCAACCACCAGCAACTGCGCGCCGTCGGCCTTACACCGATCCATCAGCGCGACAGCAGGTTTCGCGTTCTCGACGAAGCACGGCGCGGAAACCTGTGGGTAGCGCTGGTTGAATCGGTCGACATCGTTCGTCAGCTGCGCCCACTCCGCCGTCGCCAGCGCATCCCAGTCGATCAGCAGAGGCAGTCGCGCAGCCACCGCGCGCAGCGGCGACGACCACGACCGTACGGCCGCCAACTTCGCGTTGAACCGTTCGGCGAATTCGAACCCGCTCTCCAGAGCCGCCAGAGACGACGGCGTCCCGTCCACCCCGACAACTACCGGATCGCCCGTCGGAACGACATTCGGCCCTCGCCAAGCGACAACGGGGCAGTCCGCGCGCGTCGCCACCGCCAGCGTCGTCGAACCCAGCAAAAGCGCACCCGCAGCGGTGACTTCATCGTTTCCCACCACGATCATCCGTGCGGTCCTGCCGAGTTCCACCAGCACCTCGGCGACCGGAACATCGGTGGCCAGAGTCGTCACCTCGAGTTCGTTGTGTTGCGAGCGCACGATCTCCTCCGCGCGGCGCAAAATTGCGTCGGCACTCTCGCGCTGGTGCTCGAGGACGGCCGCTCGCATTGCGGCGACAGTGTCCGTCAGGTTGTGCCCGACTGCTGGCAACGCATGCACGATGTGCAACGACGTTTCGTACGCCGAAGCCACTGCGGCCGCCCATCGCGCCGCGTTGACCGCACCATCGCTGCCGTCCACGCCGACCACAACTGCACCTGTCCGCATCGTGACTCCTGTCATCACCTTCGAGGTTCGTTTCGCTCCTGAAGTGATGATGACCGGTGTCGCATGCCCGGCGTAGAGGCGAAAGTCCCTTCAGCGCCGAGCGATGATGACCGGCATGCGTGCGGCCTGGGCGACGGCCGAGCTCACCGATCCGAGCAACATCCCGGCGAACCCGCCGAAGCCCCGGCTGCCCACCACGAGAAGCTGGGCGCGTTCGGATTCCTCGAGCAGCCGGCGAGCCGGATTGCCCGGGCCGACGATGCGTTTTACGACGACATCGGGATAGCGCTCGTTCCAGCCGGAAAGGCGCTGCGCGAGCTCTTCATCCGCCCGCGCACCGCCTTCTCGCACGCCGAAGTCTCCGGTGCCCGTCCATGTGTGAACGGCGAGTAGCCCCACCCCGCGACGATCGGCCTCGTCGAAGGCGATCTCCGTCGCGAACTCCGAGGCTGGCGAGCCGTCGATGCCGACCGCCACCGGGGCCGCTGCCGGATGGTCCATCAGGGGGTCCTCGTCGTGGATCACGGCCACCGGGCAGTGCGCGTGGTGCACAAGACCGGAGCTGACCGAGCCGAGAAGCAGGCCTTTGACACCTCCCAGGCCGCGGCAGCCGACGACGGTCAGCTCGGCGCCCTCGGACAAGTCGACGAGCGACGAAACGGTGGCGCCGGCGAGAATGCGATGGTCGACCTCGATGCCGGGTGTGGCGCCGATGGCATCACGAACGAGCCCGAGAGCGTCCTCGATCACGGCCTTCCCGCGACGCTCCCGCTCGGCGGCGAACTGACCCGACATCGGGAGGTCCGCCCACGCGCCACTGGTGGTCGACGGCAGCACGTGGACGACGGTCAGGCGCACACCGCGTAACGCTGCGTCGCGCGCCGCCCAGTCGGTCGCCGCTCGGGAGGCCGGAGACCCGTCCACCCCGACCACGACACCGCGCGCGACCGGCGTCGCTGCGGTTGCGCTCATCTGCCCCTCCTGATCGGCGTCGATTACGCCCCGCCCACAATGCTCGGCGGTGCAGCGCGCGAACCGAAGAGTCGAAAGTCACCAGCCGCCGACGGGGGATCCTGTAGGCCGCTCGCGGGTTCAGATACCGCTGCGCGTGTCGATGACGCGCTGCGCGACGTCCGCGAGCTTGACGTTGCTGTCCTGTGAGAGCTGTTTGAGCATCTCGAACGCCCGCACCTCGTCCACGCCGTATCGCTCCATGATGATGCCCTTGGCCTGGCCGATGCGATCCCTGGTGGCCATCGCGGACTTCAGCTGTTCGCCTTCCCGGCTGGCCAGCAGTGCCGCGGCGGCGTGCGCTGCCAGAACTGTGCCGATCATCTCGTCGTCCGCGTCGAAAGCGCGCGCTTTGAAGCTGAACATGTTCAGCGCTCCCGCGGTCCGATCGGCCGTGTACAGCTTGATCGACAGTCCGCTGAGAACGCCGTGCTCGACCGCGGCGGCCGAATACAGTGGCCAGCGGTCCTCCGCGCGGAAGTCGTCGGTCCGCAGAATCGATTCGTCCAGCGCGGCCTCCACGCAGGGGCCTTCGCCGAACTGCATCTGGATTTCGTCGAGCGTGTGCGGCAACTCCGACGTGCCCGCGAGCGATTCGAACTTTCCTCCCCGACCGATCAAGAGCACACCTACGGTGTCCGCCCCCGGAATCAGCTCACGCGCGGTGTCGGTGACATCGTCGAGCACCTCGTTGACCGTGCTCGGCGGGGCCGAAGCGCGCGCCAACTCGGCCATTCGCTCGGCCAGGTCATGGGTGCGGGAGGACGGGGTCATGCCAGGAAGTCTTCCCTATCGGTCGCCTGACTACACGATTGTTTGCAGTTCGGGTCAGTGGGCATGTCGTGTGCAAGCTCGGGTGACGGTCGACCGTTTCTCGCGCTGAGGTCTCGTCGGTTAAGACAGCAGCCGACGGGGCCGACCTCTATAGCCGTTCGCCGCACAGTCGCTCTCTTAGTTGTAGTAGCCTCGCGGCTGTGGGCGCATCCGATGTCTGGATCCTCGGCGGCTATCAGAGCGACTTCGCCAGGAATCTCACGCGCGAGGGACGGGACTTCGCCGAACTGACCAGCGAAGTTGTCGAGTCGACGCTGGCGGCGGCCAAGCTCGACGCCCGCGATGTCGAGGTGGTGCACGTCGGCAACGCGTTCGGCGAACTCTTCGCGTTCCAGGGGCACCTGGGGGCGATGCCGGCCTCGGTGCACGCCGGGTTGTGGGGCAAGCCGGCGACACGGCACGAAGCCGCGTGTGCGTCGGGCAGCGTCGCAGCGCTGTCTGCCATTGCGGATCTGCGGTCGGGGGCCTACCGGTCGGCGCTGGTGCTCGGTGTCGAGCTGGAGAAGACCGTCGCAGGGGATACCGGCGCCCGGCACCTCGGCGCCGCCGCGTGGACCGGTCACGAGGGCGTCGACGCGACGTTCATGTGGCCTCACATGTTCGACCGGGTGGCCGCCGAGTACGACCGGCGCTACGGCATCGACGAATCGCACCTGCGCGCCATCGCGGCACTGAACTTCACCAACGCGCGCGCGAACCCGAATGCGCAGACTCGCGGATGGAACGTGCCGGATCCGCTGACCGACGACGACTCCACCAACCCGGTCGTGGAAGGACGGTTGCGTCGATTCGACTGCAGCCAGCTGACCGACGGCGGCGCCGGCGTCGTCCTGGTCACCGACGAATTCCTTGGCGACCATCCGGGCTTGCGTCCGCTCGGCCGCATCGCCGGCTGGGGCCACCGGACGGTGGGGCTGGGCCTGCAGCAGAAACTCGACCGTGCCGCCGACGATCCGTACGTGCTGCCGCATGTGCGTGGTGCGGTGCTCGACGCCTTCGGTCGCGCAGGCGTCACGCTCGACGACGTCGACGGGTTCGAGGTCCACGACTGCTTCACCCCCAGCGAGTACCTTGCAATCGATCACCTCGGTCTCACCGGGCCTGGCGAATCGTGGAAGGCCATCGAGAACGGCGAGATCGAGATCGGCGGACGGCTGCCGATCAACCCCAGCGGCGGCCTGATCGGTGGTGGCCATCCGGTCGGCGCCTCCGGGGTGCGGATGCTGCTCGATGCGGCCAAGCAGGTCAGCGGCGGCGCCGGCGACTACCAGGTCGAGGGCGCAACGACGTTCGGCACCTTGAACTTCGGCGGTAGTACCGCCACCACCGTCAGCTTCATCGTCGGAAGGGCCTGACATGGGCAGCGCGAATGTGGAGATCGTCGGCAAGTACCTGTCGACGCTTCCCGACGACGACGACCACCCGTACCGCACCGGACCGTGGCGTTCCCAGAACACCGAATGGGACGCCGACGATCTCGCGGTGGTCGAGGGCGAGATCCCGCCCGACCTGGACGGTGTCTACCTGCGCAACACCGAGAATCCGCTGCACCCGGCGCTGAAGTTCTACCACCCCTTCGACGGTGACGGAATGGTGCACGTCGTCGGGTTCCGCGACGGAAAGGCGTTCTACCGCAACCGCTTTGTCCGCACCGACGGCCTGCTCGCCGAAAACGATGCAGGCGGCCCGCTGTGGCCAGGGCTGGCCGAGCCGATCGAGCTGGCCAAGCGTGATCACGGCTGGGGCGCACGGACTTTGATGAAGGACGCGTCGAGCACCGACGTCATCGTCCATCGCGGTGTCGCGCTCACCAGCCACTATCAGTGCGGCGATCTGTACCGGATCGACCCCTTCTCCGGCGACACCCTCGGCAAGGAGGATTGGCACGGGAGGTTCCCCGCGGACTGGGGCGTTTCGGCACACCCGAAGGTCGACGATCGCACCGGCGAGCTGTTGTTCTTCTCGTACAGCAAGCAGGCCCCGTACCTGCGCTACGGCGTGGTCGACGACGGAGGCAACCTCGTCCACCTCACCGACATCCCCCTACCCGGCCCGCGACTGCCGCACGACATGGCGTTCACCGAGAACTACGCGATCCTCAACGACTTTCCGATGTTCTGGGATCCCACGCTGCTCGAAGCCGGCATCCACTTCCCAGGCTTTCACCCCGACATGCCGTCGCGGTTCGCCGTGGTCCCCCGCCGCGGCGGACCCGCCGACATCCGGTGGTTCGAAGCCGACCCGACGTTCGTGCTGCACTTCACCAACGCCTACGAGGACGGTGACGAGATCGTCCTCGACGGCTTCTTCGAAGGCGACCCGTCGCCGGTCGACACGAGGGCAGGCGACCGGTGGCAGCGGGCATTTCGGTTCCTGGCGTTGGACCGGCTGCAGACCCGGCTGCACCGCTGGCGGTTCAACCTCGTCACCGGACAGACCACCGAGGAGCCGCTGACCGACTCCATCACCGAATTCGGCACGGTCAACAGCGGTTACGCCGGGCTCCCCTACCGCTACACGTACGCGGCCACCGGTAAGCCGGGCTGGTTCCTGTTCGACGGGTTGGTCAAACACGATCTGCGCACCGGCGCCGAACAGCGGTTCAGCCTCCCCGACGGGGTGTACGGCAGCGAGACCGCAATGGCACCCAGGTCGAATGCCGCCGCCGAAGACGACGGCTACCTGGTCACCCTCACCACCGACATGAACGCCGACGCCTCCTACTGTCTGGTGTTCGACGCGGCCCGGGTCGACGACGGGCCAGCGTGCAAACTGGCGCTGCCGGAACGCATCTCCAGCGGGACCCACTCGACGTGGGCTTCGGGATCCGAGCTGCGGCGGTGGCGGGAATCCGATTCGGCAGCCGAGGCCGTCGGCCTGTAGGTGGCTCCGCCCGAGCCCGTGCCCGAGCCGAACGCCGTCGCCCGCATGCTCGGCTTGCTCGGCGACGAGTGGACGCTGCTCGTCATGCAGCAGTCGCTCCTGGGGGCGACCCGGTTCGGTGACTTCAAGTCCCGCCTGCCGATCTCCAACAATGTGCTGACAGCCCGACTCCGGACGCTGACCGCCGCGGGACTGCTCGAGCGTCGCCAATACCACGAGGGGCCAGCGCGTTTCGAGTACATCGGCACACCGCGCGGCCGATCGCTGTGGCCCGTTTTGCTGTCGATCTGGGAGTGGGAGCGCCACTGGGTCCCCGACCACGCCGATCCCCTGCCCGCCATGCGCCATACCGCATGCGGCGCCGATTTCACACCGATGGTGACGTGCCGTTCGTGCGGCGAGACTGCCGGGGACAAAGACGTTGTCCCGCAATGGGGTCCGACCGGGTCGTGGGAGCGGTCGGTGCCCTCGGCCACCGCGACGCGCCGGCGCTCGGAGGCCGATCAGCACGCGGCCGCGGGTCTGTTCCCGCAGACGATGAGCGTCGTGGGGAACCGCTGGGGGTTCGCGCTGCTGGTGGCGGCATTCGTCGGTGTTCGGCGGTTCACCGACTTCCAGGCTCAACTCGGAGCGCCACCCGGATCGATCGCCGACCGGCTGGCCACGTTCACCGCCAACGGGGTGCTTGCTGACCTCGGCAACCGGTACGAGCTGACCGACAAGGGCCGTGCCCTGTTCCCGATCCTGATCTCCGCCCTGCAGTGGGCCCAGAGGTGGTTCACCGACCCCGACGGCCCCGCGGTGCTGCTGACCCACACCGCCTGCGGGCAGGACTTCACCGCCGTCTTCGCATGCGACCGATGCCGTCGACCGCTGGCCGGCGCGCAGGTCTCAGCCGTCGAAATCACGTGAAAATTTTTCTAGCACTCTCTTGTGGCGAGTGCTAAAGTAGCAGGTGCGCACAGTGATTTGGCTGCCCGCCAGGGTGGCGGGCTCTGAGTGATATAGGAGGTGAATTACTGTGCTTCGCTTTGATCCGTTCACCGAACTTGATGCTCTGACCCGGGGCCTGCTGACGAACCAGACCGGATCAAATCGTTCCCCCCGGTTCATGCCGATGGACCTGTGCAAGGTCGACGACCACTACCTGCTGACCGCCGATCTGCCCGGCGTGGATCCCGGCTCAGTGGACGTCAACGTCGACAACGGCACGCTGACCATCTCGGCACACCGCACCGCACGGTCGGACGACGGCGTGCAGTGGCTGGCCAACGAGCGGTTCTTCGGCACGTATCGCAGGCAGCTGTCCCTTGGCGATGGTATTGACACGTCGGCCATCTCGGCGACCTACGAGAACGGCGTGCTGTCCGTGACCATCCCGATGGCCGAACGCGCCAAGCCGCGCAAGATCGATGTCGCCCACGGCGGCGGCCAGAGGTCGATCGAGACCACGACCGTCGAAGCCGGGTAACCGCACCTAGTCGAGACTGCGGTCAGATCACCTGCGATCTGACCGCAGTTTCGCCGTGCCTACGCGCCCCTCTACGGGAGATCTACGCATCCGCGCCGATGTTTTCCCATGCTCACGGCCGCACGCTGGCTAGCATGACTGGAATCGACGCGGCGGCGTTGAACTGGAGCGACTTGGGCGTGAGCGAGCTGGTACCGACCGGGACGGTGACTCTGCTGCTGGCGGACGTCGAGGGGTCGACCCGGCTCTGGGAGACCCAGCCCGATGAGATGACGGCGGCCTTCGCGACCCTCGATCGAACTCTCACCGAGGTCATCGGCGCACACAGCGGCGTCCGGCCCATCGAACAAGGCGAGGGTGACAGCTTCGTCATCGCGTTCGGGCGTGCCAGCGACGCGGTGGCATGCGCCCTTGACCTACAGCGGGCTGTGCTGGCGCCGATCCGGCTGCGGATCGGTCTGCATACCGGCGAGGTGCAGCTGCGTGACGAGGCCAATTACATCGGGCCCACCATCAATCGCACCGCGCGCATACGCGATCTTGCTCACGGCGGGCAAACCGTCTTATCGGGTACGACAACGGATTTGGTGTCTGACCGGTTGCCGGTCGATGCATGGCTGGCGGATCTCGGGACGCATACTGTCCGCGACCTGCCTCGGCCCGAACGCGTGGTGCAGCTCTGTCATCCCGACATTCGCAATGAGTTTCCGCCGCTGCGTACCGCCAAACGCTCACGCTCGCATAACCTTCCGGCGCAACTGACCAGTTTCGTCGGACGAACTCAACAGCTGGAGGAGGTATGTCGGCTACTAGCCGACAATCGCCTTGTCACCCTGACGGGAGCGGGCGGTGCCGGTAAGACCCGCCTCGCGATTGAGGCCGCGAATGCATTGGCCGAGGAATTCGATGATGGCCTGTGGTGGGTCGACTTGGCAGCCATCGCTGATCCGGCCGTCGTCTCGATCACGGTAGCCCGCACGCTCGGCCTGCCCGACCAACCAGGACGGTCCCCCCTGGAGACGGTGCAGCGCTTCATCGGCAGTCGGGAGATCCTTCTCCTACTGGACAACTGCGAACACCTCTTGGACGCCTGCGGCGACGTGATCACGCGTTTGCTGAACAGCTGCCCGCACTTGACGATTCTCGCCACCAGCCGTGAAACGGTCGCCGTGTCGGGTGAGGTCACCTGGCGAGTGCCCTCCCTGACGTTGGAGGATGAAGCCGTAGCGCTGTTCACCGACCGGGCTAAGCGAGCGCGGCCTACCTTCCACGCGACAGGCGACGACCTAGCGCTGGTGGTGGACATCTGCCGGCGACTCGACGGTATGCCGCTCGCGATCGAGTTGGCGGCGGCGCGAGTCCGCGCTCTGTCGCTGCACCAGATCGCCGACAGCCTCAACGACAGGTTCCGACTCCTCACCGGCGGCGCCCGAAACACCATGCGCCGCCAGCAGACCCTGCGGGCCTCCGTGGACTGGTCGCACGCACTGCTGACCGACGCCGAGCAGGTCCTGTTCCGCCGACTGGGCGTGTTCATGGACGGGTTCGACTTCGATGCCGCGCAAGCCGTCGCCGCCACCAACGAGGCTGAGCAGTTCCAGATTCTCGATCAGCTCACCCTGCTTGTCGACAAGTCACTGGTGACCGCTGACGAGGAATCGGGCGCCATGCGGTATCGCCTCCTCGAGACGGTCCGTCAGTACGCACTCGAGAAGCTCGCCGAATCCGGCGAAGCCACCCTGATGCGCGGTCGCCATCGTGACCACTACGTCGCGACAACGGCCCGTCTTGAGGGCGATGAGCGGCTCATCGATTGGGCCGAACAGGAGACCGGAAACCTGCGCGCTGCCCACGCCTGGAGCATCGACTGCGGGGAGTTCGAGCCCGCGCTTGCGCAGATCTCGGCTCTGCAGAGGCTTTGGGAGATACGCGGCAGGATGCGCGAAGGCATCGCCGCATTCGATCTCGCGTTCAACGACAAGCGTTATCGGGACGACGACGTCGCTCCCGCAGTCTGGGTACGCGCCGTCGCCGACAGAAGCATCCTGACGGCCTGGACCGCGGACTCGGCGAGCTTGGAGCGCGGCGAGGAGGCGCTGGCCGCTGCTCGGAAATTGGGTGACCCCGGGCTGATTGTGTCTTGCCTGGCGGCCTGCGGCGGGCTCGCCTACTACAGCCCCGAGGTGTCGCGAGCGTATTGGGCTGACGCGATCGATCTCGCACGGAAAGCGGATGACCGGTCGAAGCTGTGCTACTACCTCAGCTGCCTGGCCGTGGCAACGAATGTGGCGGGGCAACCGCTCGCCTCGCAACTTGCGGCGGAAGAGGGGCGTGTCGTCGCCGACGCGATCGGCGACGGCTTCGTGTCGCGACACTGCAGGATATGGCTGGCCACCGCGATGGGCTGGCGAGGCGGTGTGCGGGGAGCCGACGACGTGCTCCGGGGGGTCGGCGAAGCGGCACACGCTGCCGGCGAACCGATGCTCGAGTTGTTCGCCTTGACGGCCGAGAGCAGCTGGTTCGCATTCGAGGGGAAGGCGTCGGCGGCTCGGACGAAATCCGAAGAAGCGCGCGAGACCTCGATCGCGATGGGCGGTTTCCACGAGGACAAGATTCACATCACCGCGGCGCTTGCAGCCCTGGCTGCCGGACAGGGCGCGGAAGCAAAGGCCGAGAGTGAGTCGGCGATAGGGCAAACCGTCCCCGAGCAGATGCCCTATATACGAGCTCTCACTCCGATGACTCTTGCGCTGCTTGCGTGCGGCGAACTCGCCGCCGCCAGGCGGTGGGCCGACGACACCGTAACCATGACGAACGGGAACTACCAGATGAACGCGCTCGTCGCGCGAGCTCACGTAGCGCTTGCCCAGGGCGAACGCGACCAAGCCGAGCGGGACGCCCACGACGCCCTGGCGCTTGCACTCGCCACCAGTGCGCTCCTGCACGTTCCCGAAGCGCTCGAAGCTCTCGGACGTTGTGCGGCCGACTATGGCAATCATCGGCACGCGGCCCGACTCTTCGGCGCGGCCACTAACGGCCGTTCCGTGATGGGCGTGGCTCGATGGCCTGTGTTCGGCATTGGTTACGACGACGCGGTAACGCAGTGCCGAGAAGCCATGGGGGAAGATGACTTCAACGCCGCCTGGACCGAGGGTTCGGCCATGTCGACCGAGGAAGCCATCGCTTATGCCCAGCGCGGACGAGGGGAACGCAAGCGGCCGGCGAGCGGCTGGGAGTCGCTCACGCCCACCGAGCGGGATGTCGTCCGCCACGCCGTCGACGGGCTGGGCAACAAGGACATCGCCGAGCGCATGTTCATCTCGCCGCGCACCGTGCAGACGCACCTGACCCACGTCTACGCCAAGCTCGGATTTACCTCCCGGATTCAGCTCATTCAAGAAGCCGCGCGTCACGCGTGACGGCTCAGCCGATACCGCAGGTTGTTGCGCACGGCTGGCCATTCGATGTCGAGGATCGAGTAGACCACGGTGTCGCGGCGCGACCCGTCGGTCAGCACCTGGTGGCTGCGCAGGATCCCGTCCAGTTTCGCGCCGAGGCGCTCGATCGCTTCGCGGCTCGCCGCGTTGAAGAAGTGAGTGCGGAACTCGACTGCGACACAACCCAACTCGTCGAACGCGTGGCCGAGCATCAACAGCTTGGTCTCGGAGTTGACGCCGCTGCGCCGCGCGGCCGCCTCGTACCAGGTGTTGCCGATCTCGAGTCGCCGGTTGACGCCGTCGACGTTCATATAACTCGACGACCCGACCAGTGTTCCGTCGTGGCGGCGCACCACGAAGGTCAGCCCGGTGTTGGGCGCTTGCACCGCCAGCCTGGCGTCCACCCACCGCTCGACGGCGTCGGGTGCGGGCGCCGCGGTAAACCACAAGCGCCCGAGTTCACCGTCGGACGCGACGGCCGCGATCTCTGAAATGTGTTCACGGCGCAGCGGTTCCAACGTCACCCAACGGTCGCCGGTCAGGATGACGGGTTCGACGAACCCGTACGCGCCGCCTACGAGACCGTCGCCCACGAGGCCACCATCGCCCACACCGACAAAACCACCGCAACAACCGCGACGGCGGCGCCGAGGTAGAGCCCGTAGCCGGCGGACACCGGTGAGTACACGTAAAGCCGGTAGTACCAGAGGGACAGGACCACCAGAAGCACCGAAATCGCCAACGCCGCAGTCGATGCGATGCGAGCCGAGAACCCCCTGGCCGACATCGCGCCAGCGACGATCAGCAACGACGCCAGCAGCACGATCAACTGGCCCACCCCGAATCCGGGCTTCGGCGCGGGCAGGTCGCCGAAGATGCCGCCGATCGCACTGACCCGGCCGCCGTTGGCGGTCAGCCACGGCAGCCATGCGCTCACCGAGACGATCGCCCCGCACAAGGCGACCAGCCATCCGGGGCGCACTCGCGACATGCCACGAGCCTATCGGCTGGATCGCAGGGCACCGGTCTCTAGTCTGGAGTGTCCGACACCGAAAAGGCAGGTACTGGAATGACCGATCTTCCGGAATGGGCACACCGCCTCGACCTGTCCCCGCATCCGGAGGGCGGCTGGTACAGGGAGACGTGGCGCAGTGACCTGATGGTGCCGCAGTCCGCGCTGCCGCCGGATTACACCGGCCCGCGCAGCGCGGGTACGGCGATCCTCTTCCTGTTGATGCCCGGTCAGCAGTCGGCCTGGCACACCGTGCGAAGCGCCGAGCTGTGGCTGTTCCACGCGGGCAGCCCGCTATTGCTCGAGGCCGGGCCCGAACAAAGCAGTGCCACAACGCATCTTCTGGGTGTCGACATTCTCGCCGGCGAGCAGCCCCAGTTCGTCGTGCCGCCGGGCCACTGGCAGCGCGCCCGTCCCCGCGACGACGAGCCGAGCCTGGTCAGCTGTGTGGTGGTGCCGGGATTCGACTTCGCCGACTTCGAACTCGCCGCTCCGACCGCCTGAACCACGTCGGGTTCACAGCCGGCCCGCCCGCAGCCTGTCGAGCATCCGGCGGTCCCGCTTGGTCGGCCGGCCCGCGCCGCGGTCACGGGCCCCGAACTGCACTGTTTCGGTGACCGCAGGTTTGGGTGTCCGGTCGAGATAACACGTCGACGCGTCGGCCGCGCCCACCCGCTTCTGGATCACCCGTAGCACCTCGACGACCCTAGTGGTCGGGCCGATGCGGGCCCGCACCTCGTCGCCGGGCGATACCGGGGTGGCCGGCTTGGCGGGCCGCCCGTTGATCCGGACGTGCCCGCCCCGGCATGCCTCGGCGGCGTCGGGCCTGGTCTTGGCCAACCGGACCGACCACAACCACCTGTCTATGCGGGTCGACTCCACGCCACCATCATGACCCCTCCGACGGCTACCTTATTGTGACCTTAGATAGACCTTATTTTTCTTAGAAACAGGTGTACGGTTGGGGCCACGCGGGCGCGCAGCGACGGAAGGAGCCCGACATGGATCACCAACCCGAACGAATCGTCCTGGTCACCGGAGGCTCGAGGGGCCTCGGCGCGCGGGTCGCACGCCAGCTCGGCAGCGTGGACACTCACGTCGTCGTGACGCGCGACATCTCCGACGAGGTCGAATCCGCGGAGGTGATCGACGGCATCGCATCGCGCTTCGGTCGGTTGGACACCTTGATCCTCAACTCGTCGGATGCGCTGGACACCGGCGCGGACCCCGAGTGCGCGATGCGCCTCAACCGCGACGCCCAACGTCGGCTCGCCCTGGCGGCCTTGCCGCTGATGCCCGTCGGCGGACGGATCGTCTTCGTCACCAGCCACCAGGCCCACTTCTTCCCCGACAAGGCGGTGCCGAAGGGCTACACGGCCGTCGCGGCGAGCATGCGGGCCGGCGAAACAGCCCTGCTGACAAGGCGTTCGGAGTTCCGCCAGGCCGGCGTGCAGCTGACGGTGGTGTCCGGCGACATGAGCCACATGACCTTCGCCGACGCCGTCGTCGACGCGGCCACCACGCCGAACCCGGCGAGCATCGTCTTCGTCGGCAGGACCGACTACCTGATGACGGCCTGACACTCGCCTACTGCAGCGACGACAGGTTGAAGGCCGCCCCTGTGCAGTCGGCCACCGCGGCCAACCGCCCGTAGGGCGTGTCCTCCGCACCGCGGATCACGCTGCCGCCGTTGTCGAGGACCAACTGCACGGTCTTGTCGACGTCGTCGGCGCCCAGGAAGAAGTTCCAGTTCGACGGCTCCCCTTCCGGCAGGATGGCGCTGCCGTCCATCAGACCGAGCAACGCCTCACTGTCGAAGTTCGCCGTGCTGTAGCGGAATTCGTCGGTGTCGGACACGGTCTCGATCTGCCAGCCGAACAGGTCGCGGTAGAACTGCTGCGACGTGGCGTAATCGCGGCCTGTCCACTGGAAGTACACCGGTGCACCGTGTTCGTTGACGACCTCGAATCCGCGGTGTCCGTCCGGCTGCCACAGCCCGACGAACGCGCCGCTGGGGTCCGACAGCATGCCCATCCAACCCTTGTCCTTGATCTCCATCACGGGTGCGCCGCATGAGTTGGCGCCCGCGGCGATCGCCGCGTCGAGGGTGACTTTGGCGTCGGTGGTGTGGAAGTAGGTGGTCCAGCCGTCCGGGCTGTTCCACTGCGGGTCGTTGAACATCAGGCCCGCGACCGGCCTGCCGTCGCGGGAGGCGGTCACGTAGCCGCCGTATTCGGGGCCCGACGACTCGAAGGTCCAGCCGAACACCTCGCCGTAGAAGGACTGCGAGCGTTCGACGTCCGAGGACGCCAGGTCGATCCAGGTCGGGGCGCCAACGGGGGCGGATTTGCGAACGGGCACGACGGTCTCCTTCTGGGTGGGTGGTCAGTCACCGATGCAGACCGCCGTGGCCGCGGAAACTCATCGCGCCGTCAGCGCACGACCCCGAGGACGCGCAGCGCGTTCTCTTTGTAGATCAGCGACTGCACCGCCGGGTCGATGTCGAGGGTGTCGAAGTCGGCTCGCCACCGGTCGATCTGGATGTAGGGGAAGTCGGTGCCGAACAGGACCTTGGTGCGCAGCTGCCTGCTCATGGCGCGGACCAGCTGCGGCGGGAAGTACTTCGGGCTCCACCCGGACAGGTCGACGTACACGTTGGCCTTGTGTGTGGCGATCGCGATCTGCGAGTCGACCCAAGGGACCGCGGGGTGGGCCATCACGATCGTCAGATCGGGGAAGTCGGCGGCGACGTCGTCGAGAATCATCGGATCGGAGTAGCGCAGCTTGATGCGGTGTCCGCCCGGGAGTCCCGCCCCCATCCCCGTTTGCCCGGTGTGGAACAACGCGGGCAGCCCGGCCTCGGTGATCGCCTCGTAGATCGGGTAGAAGCGACGGTCGTTGGGTTCGAAGGCCTGCATGCTCGGATGGAACTTGAAGCCCTTGACCCCGTAGTCGCGGACGAGTTCGTGCACGCGATGCACCGCCCGGCGCTCGTGCCACGGGTCGACGCTGCCGAACGGGATCAGCACATCGTTGTTGCGCGCCGCACCGGCGACGAGGTCCTCGATCGAGTTCGGCACGTGGCGCATCGCCGTCCGCGCGTCGATGGTGAACACGACGGCGGCGGTGTTGTGTTGCCGGTACAGGTCGGCGACCGCGTCGACGCCTGCCGTCGCGCCCGGTGGCATCTTGAAGTACTTCTCGGTCGCCTCCACGAGCTCGTCGACGTAGGCCTTGTGGCCGTGGCAGTCGATCTCGACGTGGGTGTGGATGTCGATCGCCGCGATGCGGTCGAAATCGACGCCGTATTCGTACTTCTCGCCGCGTACCGTCACCCACGTGACGATATATGCGCTGAACCTCTTCGAGACGTTCGCCCGCGGAGGTCACCAGGCACGGCGGTCGCTGCTCAAGCCATGATCTGCGCCGATTGTGCGGTTGACGACGGAAATCGGACGAAATCCGTCGCGAACCGCACAATCGGCGAAGGTGGACCGGACGGTTATCCGGCTGCCGCCTCCGGCGCGTAGCCCAGCGCGGCCTTGATCTCCAGGAACTCGTCGAACGCGAAGTGTCCCCACTCGCGTCCGTTGCCGCTGCGCTTGTAACCACCGAACGGAGCGGCCATGTCGAAGCCGTGGTTGATCGCGACCGAGCCGGCCCGGATCCGCCGCGCCACCGCGCGGGCCTTGTCCAGGTCGGCACCCGAAACATAGCCCGCCAGACCGTATTCCGTGTCGTTGGCGATCTCGAGCGCCTGGTCGAGGTCGTCGTAGCCGAGGATGCACAGCACCGGGCCGAAGATCTCCTCGCGGGCGATCGTCATGTCGTTGGTGACGTTGGCGAACACCGTCGGCTTGACGTAGTAGCCCTTGCTCAGACCCTCTGGTCGACCGGTGCCGCCGATGGCGACGGTCGCGCCCTCGTCGATGCCCGTCTGGATCAGGCCCTGGATCTTGTCGAACTGCGCCTTGGACGCGACGGGCCCGATCGCGGTCTTCTCGTCGGGATCGCCGACCTTGACCCCGCCGGCGACCTTGCGGGCGATCTCGATCGCCTCGTCCATGCGGGAGTTGGGCACCAACATGCGCGACGGCGCGTTGCAACTCTGACCGCTGTTCATCATCATCACCGAGACACCCGCGGTCACGCTCTTGGCGAAGTCGTCGTCGTCGAGCACGATGTTCGGGCTCTTGCCGCCGAGTTCCTGGGTGACGCGTTTGACGGTCAGCGCGGCGTTCTTGGCGACGTCGACGCCGGCCCGCGTCGACCCGGTGAACGACACCATGTCGATGTCGGGATGGGCCGACAACGCCGCCCCGACGCCCGGCCCGTCGCCGAACACCATGTTGTACACCCCGGCGGGAACGCCTGCCGAGTCGAGGATCTCGGTGAAGATCTGGCCCGAATACGGTGCGACCTCCGACGGTTTAAGCACCATCGTGCAGCCCGTCGCCAGCGCGGGGAACACCTTGCAGGCGATCTGGTTGATCGGCCAGTTCCACGGGGTGATCAACCCGCACACCCCGATCGGCTCCTTGACCACCAGCGTGGCCCCGTGCTGCTCCTCGAACTCGAAGTTCTTCAGCACGTCGATCGCCGTGGCGAGGTGACCGAGTCCGAGATTGACCTGGGGGCCTGCCGCCAGCGACGCCGGGGCGCCCATCTCCTCGTTGACCGCGTCGGCGAGGTCACCGGCGCGCTTCTGGTACTCGCCCATGATCGCCTGCAGCAACTCGAGGCGCTCGTCGCGGCTGGTCTGCGACCAGGTGGCGAAGGCTCGGCGGGCGGCCTGCACGGCCACGTCGACGTCGGCAGCGGAACCGATCGCGATCTTGCCGGAGGCCTCCTCGGTGGTCGGGTTGTCGACCTCGAGGGTGTTGGGCCGGATCGGGTCGACCCACTGGCCGTCGATGTAGAACTTGAGATACTCGCGCATGTCTCCACTCTTCCCTAGAACTTGACCCTATTCGCGGTTCGACCGCGGGCGCTACTGGGTGCCTTCTGCATACCAGGTGCGGAATCGGTCGTACTTCGGCATCTCCTCGGAGTTGGCTTTCGGGTCGATGCAGACGTGGACGACGGCGGTCTTGCCGCTGGCGAACGCCCGCTTGATCGCCGGGCCGATCTCGTCGTCCTTTTCGACGTACTCGCCGTGGCACCCGAAACCCTCGGCGACCTTGTCGAGCCGGACGTCCTTGCTCCAGTGCACACCCGGCTGCGGGGACGGCTGCTCGAACGTGCGCTTGTAGACGCCCACCTCCAGGCCCCATTGGTGGTCCACGCCGACGACACAGACCAGCGGCACGTTTTCCCGGACCGCGGTCTCGAGCTCGGCGATGTGGAACAGGAACGCCGAGTCGCTGGTGAGCAGCATGACCGGACGCTTGCGCCCCTCGGCGACCGACGCGCCGACCGCATACGGCAGACCGGTGCCCAGATGACCGAAGTTCTGATTCCAGATCACGTCTCGCGGCTTGGTCTGCGAGTACGTCCACTGGAAGATCACCGTGGCGCCACCGTCGCGGACCAGGATGCCGTCCTCGGTGCATTCGTCGAAGGCCTTCGTGGCCTCGACGACGTAGCGGGCCGGGTGGATCGGCGCGCGACCACTCGGCGCTTCGGCGGCCACTCGGGCGATCTCGGCGGCGTCGGCCTTGATCAGGGCCTCGAAGTCGGCCGACGGGGTACGCGGGGTATCGCGCAACGCCGCGACCAGTTGCGGCACCACGCCGCGAAGATCGCCCACCAGCGGCACGTCGATCGGCCGGTTCACCCCGATTGCGGTCGGATCCTGTTCCACGAGCACCCATTTGCGGTTGGCATCGTTGCCCGCCCAGTGCTGGGTCCTGCCGTAATGCATGGGTTCGCCGAGCTCGGTTCCCAGCGCCACGCACAGATCGGACTTCTCGACGGCCTCGTTCGCCGCAGGAGAGAACAGGTACGGGAAGGTGCGGTCCTGCAGGCCGGGGATGAACGAGGTCCCGCCCGACGTCTGGATCACCGGGCAGGCCATCAGCTCGGCCAACTCCCTGACCTGCTCCTGGGTGCGCGAGGTGTGAACTCCGTGACCCACCAACAGGACTGGGCTCTTCGCCTCGCGGATCAGTCTGACCGCCTCGGTGACCTCACGTTCACCCGCACCCTGGTTGACGAGCCGATACCGGCGCGGCGGCAACGGATCCGGCACGTCGAGCTCTTCGAGGATGACGTGGGACGGATACTCGATGTAGCAGGGGCCGGGGGTGCCCGACATGGACTGGCGGATGGCTTCGCGGATGATCTCGTCGGTCTGGTCGGCGTACTCGATCGAGCTGCTGAACTTGACCGAGTTCTTGAACAGGTCCTCCTGCTGGACGAACTGGATGCGCCCGCGCCGCACCCGCCGTTCGGTGATGCGGGCCCGCTGGCCGCCGAGGAAGATGACCGGTGAGTTCTCGACAAGCGCGCACTGGATCGCACCCGCGATGTTGGCCATGCCCGGTCCGAGGGTTCCGATGCACAGCCCCGGCGTGCCCGTCATCCGCGACGCCGCCTCGGCCATGAACCCCGCGCTCAGCTCGTGGTGCGGCGCGACCACCGACCAGCCGCGCGCGTCGGCCTCGGTGAACATGTGCACGAAATTGGGATCGGGAATGCCGAACAGCGTGTTGACGCCCTCGGCCTCGAAGAGATCGAGTATGCGCTTGTATACGGGTACACCCACGGGAAACTCCTTGATTTCTCTACAGATAGCGTTGCGCTAGTCGTTTTCGGTGTGCTGACGGAGAGCCGAACAGTGATCGGTTGAGGGTGGCGCGCTTGAGGTAGACGTGGATACCGCTCTCCCACGTGTATCCGATGCCGCCGTGCAATTGCATGGCCTTGCCGGCGATGTCGACGGCCGCCGCGCAGGTGTACGACTTGGCCATCGAGACGGCGACCCCGGCATCCGGCGCGTCCTCGGCCACGGCGCGGACCGCGGCGTCGACGAGTTGGCGCGACACGGAGATGCTGACGAGCATGTCGGCGCAGGCGTGTTTGACGGCCTGGAACGAGCCGATGGCCCTGCCGAATTGGTGACGCACCTTCACATATCCGACGGTCGCGGCGAGCATGGCCTCGCTCAGGCCGAGGCTGTCGCAGGCGAGGGCCGCCGCGGCCCGGTCGTGTAACCGCTGCACCGCGACCGCGGGATCGTCGGTGAACGGCAGGGTTTCGGTGATTGCAGTGTCCGGGTCGATCGCGGCGAGGTTGCGCGTCTCGTCGACGACGGGCCGCGGCGTAGCCCGCTGCTCGGACACGGCGATGCCGCGGTCGGTGACGATCAGGATGCGGTCCGCGCCTTCGGCGTCGGGCACGAAGTCGTACGGTTCCAGCGCGACGACGACCCGCGTCGCACCGCTGGCCAGTTCGGTGAGCAACGTGTCGCGGGTATCGCTGGGCTGCACCGCGTTCAGCGCTCCGACGGCCAGCACGGCGCTGCCGAGGAAGTCGGTGGCGCTGGCGGTGCGGCCGATCTCTTCGCAGATGACCGCGACTTCGGCGAACGACGCACCCGCCCCGCCGAGCTGCTCGGGCACCTCGAGTCCGACCCAACCGGCTTCGACCAACGTGGACCATTCGAGGCTGCGGTCCTTCGCGAGCAGATCGCCTGCCACGGAGCGTAGTTCGTCGTGGAATTCGGTGAAGTCGGTCATCAGACGGCACTCGGTTCTCGCGGCAGGCCCAGACCGCGCTCGCCGATGATCGTGCGCTGAATCTCGCTCGCGCCGCCGGGGATCGTCCATTCCCACGATCCGATGAAGTCGAGCACCCACGCACCGGATTCCCAGCCGCTGGAGGCCGGCTTGGCGAGTCCGGTGTGGGCGGCCAACCCGCCGATCTCGGCACCGAAGTCGGTCATGCGCTGCAGAAGTTCGCTGTAGAAGAGCTTGACGATCGAGGCGTCGGCCGGGCCGGCGGTACCGTTCTCGCTATCCTCGACCACCTTTCGGCACAGCCCGCGCAGCCCCGCGATCTCGGTTTCGAACTGCGCCAGCCGGTCGGCGACGATCGGATCGTCGGTCGGCGCGCTGCGCACCAGCCATCGGAAGCCGGCGTTGCCGAGGCGCTCGGCGAGTTCCAGCATCGTCATGCCGCGCTCGGCGCCGAGGGTCGCCTGCGCGACCCGCCAGCCGTCGTTCTCCGCACCGATCAGGTTGGCCGCGGGGATCGACACGTCATTGAGGAAGATCTCGCAGAAATGGGAGTCGCCGATCGCATTGCGGATGGGCCGGACCTCGATGCCGGGTGTCGTCATGTCGAGCAGGAAGTACGAGATGCCCTTGCGTTTCGGCGCATCCGGGTCAGTGCGGGCCAGCAGCAGGCACCAGTCGGCGTGTTTACCTCCGCTGGCCCACAGCTTCTGTCCGTTGGCGATGTAGGAGTCGCCGTCTTTGCGCGCGGTGGTGCGCAGGCTGGCCAGGTCGGATCCGGCCTCGGGTTCGGAGAAGCCCTGCACCCAGATCTCGCCGTCGAGGATCGCTGGCAGGTGCCGTCGCCTCTGCTCTTCGGTGCCGGCGACCAGCAGCGTCGACGCGGCATGGTGGATGCCGACGAACGCGAGAACCAGCCGCGGCGCGTCGTGGGCAGCCAGTTCCTGGTACAGCACCACCTGCTCGGCCACCGACATGCCACCGCCCCACTCGGCGGGCCAGTGCGGGACGGCGTAGCCGGCGCTGTGCAATTCGGTGAACCACTGCTTCTGGAAGGCCACGAACTGCTCATCGCTTGCGCCGGTCTGGGTTTCGCGCCAATCCGTGGGGATGTGCTCGACACACCATTGCCGCACCTGTCGCCGAAACTGAACTAATGCTCGACTTTCGGACGCTTCTTGAGGCATATCTTCAGAGTCGGCGCTCATAGCCGCACCGCCCTGGCCCGCAGGTGGTCCATGGCGCGCGCGACGGCCAGACCGTCGTCGAAGGACGGGGTGATCTGCGTACCGGTGCGCAGCGCATCGGCGACGTGTCCGAAGAACGTCGACAGCGCGGGCGGGGGTGAGCGCCGCGGCGGCGGTGCGAACTCCGTGGTCTCGGGATCGGCGCCTTGTCGACGAACGACAAGCGTGGTGTCGGCCGTCAGTTCGATGGTGGCCTCGCTGCCCAGCAGCGTGACCGACGGCGGTGAAGGGACAGCGGCCGCGAAGCCGGTGTCGTGAGTAGCGGTGCAGCCGTTGGCCATTGCGAACCACGCCGCGTACGCGTCCTCGGCGGTGGCCTGCTCGGGCGATCCGTCGATCCGGGTGACGCCGCCGCAGTCGGTGATCTCGCTGCCGAAGAGCCACTGGGTGAAGTCGATGAGGTGCGAGCCGTAGGCACCGATCCAGCCGCCGCCGAGGTCGCGGTCGTTGATCCAGCCGAACTTGCGGCCGCGCAGCCCGCTTCCGAAGAACGTCCAGTGCAGGTGCCGCGGCGCGCCGATCGCCCCGCTGTCGGCCAGTTCCTTGAGCCGCGCCCACGACTCGTTGAACCGGAACTCGAAGTTCAGGAAGTGCAGCACACCGGCATCGTGGGCCAGGTCGCGCATCTGGGCCGCCTCGTCGGCGTTGCGGCCGAACGGTTTGTCGCACACCACCGCATGCCCGTGCTCGAGCGCGCCGGTGACGTGCTCGAGGTGCAGGAACGGCGGGGAGTGCACGGAGATCAGGTCGACATCCGAAGCCAGCGCGGCCTTGACCGCGGCGTCGTCGCGGGGGCTTACGACCTCGACGTCGAAGCCGGCTTCGGCGTACGCGGGAGCCGCCGCGTGCTTGCCGAAACCGGTGCCGATCACCGCGACCCTCATGCGTACAGCCCCGTCAGTCCCCCGCGGCCTGCTGTGCGGGTCAAGGCATCCCGGGTTGCGGACAGCCCGAGCGGAAGCCGCCGCAGCGGTTGGCTGTAGCGCGACAGCCACGACAGGGTGGTCTCGTCGCAGAAGCCGACCGCGCCGTGCAGCTGGTGGCAGACGCGGAACACCACCTCGGCCGCCTCGAGCGCCGACAACCGCAACGCGAGTGCGTCGGTGAGCGCCTCAGGACGGTCGGTGGCGATGCTCCACAGCGCGTACTTGGCGAGAATGTCCAGTCCGCTGCGCTCGACTTCTGCGTCGGTCAGCTGGAACTGCACGCCCTGGAACGACGACAGCGTCTGCCCGAACTGCTTGCGCAGGGTGACGTGCGCGACGGTCAGTTCGATCGCCCGGTCGAGCATGCCGAGCAGTGTCCAGCAGGGCAGCACCAGCCCGAGCGCGACATCGGCGGCGCCTTGGTCGTCTAAGACAGTCGTCTGCAGTTCGGAGACGAAGCCCGGCCCGACGGGCCCCATCCCGGTCACGATGCTGCGGGTGCCATCCAAGGTGACTGTGGTCCAACGACTCTCGAGTCCACCCATGGCTGCGGCGGGCCGGTTGCCGGCCACCACGATCAAGCCGTCGGTGTCGAGGTCGGTCGGGGCGGCCAGTCGTTCCGCGACCGGATACGGCAGCGCCCAGTATCCCGCGCTGCGGCACAGCGCCGCGGCCGCCTCCAGGCCGTCGGCGTCGGTGCGGGCGTCGAGGTCCCATGCGCCGATCCCCGCGAGGCTCGGCCCGACCAACGACTCCCGCGCCTCGGGTTTGGCCTCGACCTGCTGGACCAGTTCATCGCCCCCGGCGGCCTCGAATGCGCGCAGCGCTTGGCGGCCGTACTCCTGGGCATCCTCGGACAGGTCGAGATTCACCGCGCCACCGCCAGCATTGCGCGCGACAGCAGAATCCGTTGCATCTCAATACTTCCCGACGAGACGGTCGAAGCCTGCGAGTACTTCCAGTGGTCCTCGACCTCACCGAGGAACCAGGCGGCCCGCGGGTCGTCGTGGGATACCTCGGCCGCGATGTCCATCAGCACCTCGGCGCTGTCCTGGTCGAGCTTGGTGACCGCGATCCGGTAGGCCGCGGCGTCACCCGGTTGAATGCGTCCGCTGCTCTGCAGGGACACCACGCGGTAGGCCATCAGCCGGGCCCGCCGGCAGTGGGTCAGCATGCGGATCCAGCGGCCGCGCAACTCTCCCGGAAGGTCGTCCCACCGGTCGCCGAGCACCGTGGGCGCGGCGGCGAGCAGTCGTTCGCAGCGTGCGTAGCGGGCAATGCCGACCCGCTCGAACGCCATCACGTCCTGCACCACCGACCAGCCCGCATCGACCGTCCCGAGCACGTCGGCCTCGGTGACACGCAAGTCGTCGAAGAACACCTCGTTGAGGTGGTGCGGGCCCATCATGCAGCGGATCGGCCGGACTTGGATCGCCGGATCGTCCATCGAGACAAGGAAAATCGTGAGGCCTTGCTGCTTTTTCTCACCGCGTGACGTACGAGCCAGCAGGAAGCACCACTGCGCCATCGTCGCGTACGACGTCCAGATCTTCTGCCCGCTGACCAGCCAGCCATCACCGTTGGGACGGGCCGTCGTGCGCAGCGACGCGAGATCGGAGCCGGCGTCCGGTTCGGAGAAGCCCTGGCACCAGATCACCTCACCGCGCGCGATCCGCGGTAGGTGTTTGCGCTGCTGCTCCTCGGTGCCGTGGCGCATGATGATCGGGCCGACCCAGTTGACCCCCATGTACTGGGCGCCGCGCGGTTCGTGATGCGCCCACATCTCCTCGCGGACAACTGTCTGTTCCCAGACCGACGCCCCACCACCGCCGAACTCCTTCGGCCAGGACAGGCAGAGCAGTTCGCGTTCGGCCAGCATGCGGCAGAACCGTTGAGCGATCTCGAGATCGGCGGGGTCGTCGGTGAACGCACCCAGATAGTCGTCGGGCACATGCTCTTTGACCAGCGCCCGCAGCTCGCCGCGCAACTCCGCGGCCTTGTCGCCCATCGCGAAATCCACGCCTACCCCCGCTCCGCTGCGCCGACACTGGGGTTGTTGACGAGATCCGCCCCGTTTCCGTCTGAAGCCACGGAGCCGAGCGCGGTGAGCCCCAACTCGTCGAGCACCGCATCGGTGTCGGCGCCCAGCGTCGGGGCGGGGCCTGCGACCTTGCCGGGTGTGCGCGAGAACCACGTCGGCACACCAGGAAAGCGCACCGGTCCGTCCGGGGTCTCGACGGTCTCGAAGAGCCCGACCGCGTTCAGGTGTTCGTTGTCGAACAGCGCGTCCGGGGTGTTCAGCGGCGCGGCGGGAATCTCGAGTTTCCGGAACAGGTCCAGCCATTCGGCCGTGGTGCGCTCCTTCATGGTCTCGGCGAGCAGCCCGTAGACGACATCGATGTTGTGCGCACGCTTCTCGAGGGTGGCGTAAGACTCGTCGTTCCACGCCGGACTCACCGCGCTGATGAACGCGTTCCAGTGTTTGTCGTTGTAGATCAGCGCGGCGATGTAGCCGTCGCTGGTGCGGTACGGCCTGCGGTTGGGCGCGACCGTGCGCGGGTAGACCGCGGGCCCCAGTGGGGGGTCGAACATGGCGCCGTTGGCATGTTCGACCAGCATGAACGACGCCATCGTCTCGAACATGGCGACCTCGACCTCTTGCCCTTCCCCGGTCCGCTCGCGATGAAACAGGGCCATCATCGTCGCGTAGAGGGCCGTCAGCCCGCCGACCTTGTCGGCCATGATCGTGCCGACGAAATCGGCCTCACCGGTCAATTGCTGTTGTACCGCGGGCAATCCGGCCTCGGCCTGAATGGTGTCGTCGTAGGCGGGGCGGTCGCGGTCGGGCCCACGGCGGCCGTAGCCGTAGCAGTTGGTGTAGATGATCGCGGGGTTGACGGCGGCGACGTCGTCGTAGCCGAAGCCGAGCTTGGCGACCGCCTTGGCGCGCATGGAATGGATGAACACGTCGGAGCGCTCGATGAGCGCCCGCATCGCCGCCTTTCCGGCTTCGGTCTGCAGGTCCAGCACCACGCTGCGCTTACCGCGGTTGACGTTGACGAACACCCCACTCATCCCGGGCGAAGGGCCAACGGAGATGAAGCGGGTGTTATCACCCTGCGGCGGTTCGACTTTGATGACGTCAGCACCCATGTCCGCCATGATCTGGGTGCAGTACGGCCCCATCACCATCGCGGTGAGGTCGACGACACGCACCCCGGCCAGCGGCCCGCTAAGCATGGACACCGCCCTTCTGCGCCATGGCGAAGCTGTACTTGATGTGGTCGTTGTGCCCGTCGGGCACGACAGGGAACACCACGGGTTCGGACAGGTCGCGGATCGCGGCGATCTGCGCGCCGACCTCCTCGATCGACCACGACGGCCGGTAGACGCCTGGGGTCTCCGCGACCACGGCCCGCGCGATCCGGCCTGCCAGCGCGATCAGCGCTTCACCGGTGATCGAACATGATTCGTGTGCCAGCCATCCCACCGCCGGTGCGACCAGCTCCGCGCCCATCGGCGGATACGCCGACGTGTCGATGCCCTCGGCCATCCGTGTCACCGCGGCGGGCACGATCACGTTGCTCTTGACGCCGTGCGCGGCGCCCTCCATGGCCGCGACGTTGGACAGGCCGATCACGCCTGCCTTGGCCACTGCGTAGTTGGCGACGCCGTGATTGCCGTAGAGACCACCGATCGAGGACGTCAGCACGATGCGGCCGTATCCGGCGTCGCACATCGACGGAAATGCCGGGCGCACCACGTGAAAAGCACCACGGAGGTGGACGTCGAGCACCGCCTCGAAGTCGTCGTACGTCATCTCTGCGAGTGGGGCCCGGCGCACGATGCCAGCGTTGTGGATCAGGACGTCGAGGCGCCCGTAGCGCTCGAGAGCCGATTGCACGATCGCCTTGCCGCCGGCCGGGGTGGCCACCGAATCGGTGTTCGCGATGGCTTCGCCTCCGGCAGCGGTGATCTCGCGCACTACTTCTTCGGCGGGGCCGGGCGCCTCAGACGGCGGGTGGACGGGATCGTAGTCGTCACCGGACAGGCTGCCGCCCGGATCGTTGACGACGACCTTGGCGCCGCGCTGGGCGAGCAGCATGGCGTATGAGCGGCCCAGCCCCCTGCCGCCGCCGGTCACGACGGCCACCTGACCGTCGAAGCGCAGCTCACTCATCGCCATACCTGCGATTTGTGTGCGATAAGGAGCGCTCACCGCTCCCAAACGCACACAAATCGCTACTTCTCGAGTACCAGGCCATCGAGGTCGCCCTTGTCGCGCCACGCTTTGAGCAGATCGCCGAACGCATAGAAGCCCGGACCGTAAGGCTCACCGAGGTGTGAGCGGATGCCCTCACCGCCGCCGCCGCCCTCGTTGTTGTAGTAGCCCGGAGTGCAGGATGCGTCGAAAGCCGAGTTGTCGACCGCGGATTCGCGGATGGTCTGGCACCACTGCTCCTGCGCATCGTCGGTCGGCTCGACGACCGTCGCGCCCCGCTTCAACGCCTCGGCGATGATGTAGGCGATGTGCTCGCCCTGCAGTTCGTAGTTGGCCGCGATGTTGGCCGAGATGCCGACCTGGGTGAAGCCGGTGAAGAACTGGTTCGGGAAGCCGCGGCTGGTCATACCGTGCAGCGTCTTGTAGCCGTCGTGCCAGTAGTCGTAGAGCGACAGCCCGTCGCGGCCCTCGATCGCGTCGATCGAGTAGCGCCTGCTGATCTCGGTGGTGATCTCGAAGCCGCTGGCGTAGATGATGCAGTCGACCTCGTACTCCTGGCCGTTGGCGACGAAGCCCTTCTCGGTGATCCGCTCGACCCCCTTGGTGTCGGACACATCGATCAGCGTCACGTTGGGCCGGTTGAAGGTGGGCAGGTAGTCGTCGTTGGACAGCGGACGCTTGCACAGGAAGCGGTAGTACGGCTTGAGCGCCTCGGCCGTGTCAGGATCCTCGACGGTCTCGGCGATCCGGCGGCGCAGCCGCTCCATGATCTTGTAGTCCTCTTCCTCGCGGATCGCCATGAACTGCTCGGGCGTCAGCGTCGACGGGTCCTCGAGTGAGAGCACCCGCGCAGCGGTGTTGCGGCCGAGTTCGGTCCAGAAGTCGCACACCAGATCCGGCTGCCCGGGCGCCATCCCCTCGAACGTCCACGAGTGGAAGTTGCGCTGGCGTTCCTTCTGCCAGCCGGGCTGCAGCGTCTTCACCCAGTCGGGGTTGGTCGGGGTGTTGTTGCGCGCGTCGACCGTCGACGGGGTGCGCTGAACGACATATGTGTGCTTGGCATCTCGGGCCAGGAACGGCACCACCTGAATGCTGGTGGCGCCGGTGCCGATGATCGCGACACGCTTGTCGGCGAGCTTGTCCATGCCGCCGGTGTAGTCGCCGCCGGTGTAGTCGTAATCCCAACGCGACGAGTGGAAGCTGTGTCCCTTGAAATCCTTCATGCCCGGGATGCCCGGCAGCTTCGGCCGGTGGAACGGCCCGGACGCCAGCACCACGAACCGCGCGCGGATGTCATCGCCGCGGTTGGTGGCGATGCGCCACCTGTTGATCTCCTCGTCCCAGCGCATATCGCGCACCTGGGTGGAGAAGATCGCCGAGTCGTAGAGGCCGAAGTGCTTACCGATGCGCCTGCAGTGCTCGTAGATCTCGGGTCCGTCGGCGAACTTCTTGCTCGGGATGTAGTCGAGCTCTTCCAGAAGCGGGATGTAGCAATAAGACTCGTTGTCGCACTGGATGCCCGGATACCGGTTCCAGTACCAGACCCCACCGAAGTCGCCGCCCAGCTCGATGATCCGGACGTCCTCGACCCCGGCCTTCTTCAGATGCGCCGCCGACAGCAGCCCGCCGAAGCCGCCGCCCAGCACCGCGACGTCGATGTCCTCGACGATCGGGTCACGCGGCGCGACCGGGGTGTACGGGTCGGTCTCGTAGTAGCCGGCGAAGTCGTCGGTCAACTCGACGTACTGCTTGGAGCCCTCGGGCCGAAGTCTTTTCGCCCGCTCCTGGGCGTACTTCTCCCGCAGCGCATCGATGTCGATGTCGTCGGGGGTCTCCGTGGGTCCGCAGGTGTCGGGCCTCGAATCGGACAAAGTCATAGCTCAGAGCTCTTTCGGTTCGCCGGTGCCCATGTACTTGGACAACTGATAGTGCAGGTTCACGGTGCTGCGTTCGCGGTACGGGTTGGGCCTGGTGCCACCGAAGCCCAGCGACTTCATGCCCTGCTGCACCGCGGCCATGTTCGAGAAATCCTGGGGAAGCACCGACAGCCAGTTCGGGCTGTCCTTGGGCGTGTACTCCCAATGCGTCTGCGGCTCTTGACCCTTCGGGAACAGCTCCAACGTCGCCACCTCGAAGATGCATTTGTTCGGGTCGTAGCTCGGATGCGGCCGGGCGCCGTAGCACAGCGCGGTCGTCAGGCCCTGGCCGACCTGGAAGTTGGGGAAGATCTGCCACGCCGTGCCCGCCTGCCCGAGGATGTCTGGCGGAATGGTCGGCCACACGACGCCGCGGGCCTCGTCGTCACGCCTGGCGGATGCCAACCAGTGTTCGAGAACCTTGTCCGGAGGTGTGCCCTCGGGCAGTTCGTCGACCAACCTCTTGGCCGCGTTCACCAGCGTCTCGGTGGTGGTGGCGTTGGTCTGCTCCCACGTGTACATCTGCATCTCGGCGGTGGAGACGCGGGGATCGTCACCGGTGCCCAACCGGATCTTGGACCGGGTGGCCTCCATGTCTTTCGGCGCGTCGTATCCGATGTTGCTGTGCCTGCCCTGCGCCTTGGCCCAACCCTTGAACTCGCCGAACTTGTTGAACTCCGGATGGGTGGTGAACACGTGGTAGGTCTCGTTGAAGGCCTCGAGCGCGACCTTCCAATTGCAGTCGAAGTACAGCCATTTGCGCCACTTGTAGCGCATGTTCTCCAGCCCGAACGGATCGAGGATCTTGGCGGCCGGGAACAGGTAGTCGGCAAGCGGTTCGCAGTCGGGATCCATGTTGATGAACAGCCAGCCGCCCCACGTGTCGACCTGGACGGGGACGAGGTGGGTGTTCTGCGGGGTGAGCGCGCCGTTCCAGTCGTCCTGTTCGCGGATATGGGTGCAGGCACCGTCGAGTCCGTATGTCCAGCCGTGGAATCCGCAGACGAACGACTTGCGGGCACGGCCGACGGCGTTCTTGTCCCCGTCGGGGGTGTCGACGAGGCGGCGGCCGCGGTGCATGCACACGTTGTGGTGCGCCCGAAACTCGTCTGCCCCGGTGCGCACCACGATGATCGAGTCGTCGAGGATGTCGTAGGTCAGGTAGCTGCCGACCTCGGGAAGCTCCTCGACGCGGCCGACCTGCTGCCATACCTTGCGCCACAGCTTGTCCCGCTCGGCGCGCGCATACTCCTCCGAGACGTACGCCTCCACCGGGATCGTCATCGGTTCGCAGAGCTCTTCTGGCGCTTCAATCCTGGGCTGCGTATCGGTCATTTCAAACTCCTTAGAACCGACTGATTTCTGCGCGGAAGGTTTCGTCTTTGAGGAACAGCGAGGTGTTGTCGGCACCGAGGTGCGTCCACTTCAGGTTGAGCCCACCGTCGACGAGAAGCGTCTGCCCGGTGATATAGCTCGACAGGTCCGACAGCAGGAACAGGATCGCCCCCGCCTGCTCTTCGGGCCGACCCCGCCTGCCCATCGCGATCGCCCGCCGGTCCCGGTCGGGGTCGACGTCGACGTAGGTGCGCGACGCGGCGGTCTCGGTCACCCCGGGCGCCACCGCGTTGACGCGGATGTTGTCGTGCGCCAACTCGGCGGCCATGGTGCGCGTCATCGCGACCACCGCCGCCTTGGCCGTGCCGTAGGCGATGTGGAACGGCGCGGTGTTCATCCCGCTGATCGACGACACGGAGACGACCGAGCCCTTCAGGCCGCGGGCGCGGAGTTCTCCGCATACCGCCTGGCTCATGAAGAACGCCGTCTCGAGGTTCGCGGTGAACAACTCCCGCCAGTCCGCGCGCGTCACCCGGGTCGACGGCATCCACGTCGACGGCGCGGCGCCGCCCGCGATGTTCACCAATCCGTACAGATCGCCCTCGGTTCGCCGGACCCGCTCCATCACGGTGGCGATGCCCTCGTCGGTGGAGGCGTCGGCCGACACCGCTACGACGGGCAGCCCCTGATCGGCCAGTGGACCGATGTGTTCGTCGAGGTTTGCTTTCGACCGGCTCACGGCCACCACCGTGGCACCGGCCTCGGCCGCCATCCGGGTCACGGTGGTGCCGATCCCGCCGCCGCCCGCACCCGACACCACGACGATCCGGCCGTCCAGCCTCAAGAGGTCGTCCATGCTATTTGTCCGGACAACGAGTGTTGCTCTCCATGTTGCAGAACACTATTCCCCAGCGCTAATCGGCCCGTCAAGGGCGAAACAGTCCCTTTCGCTGCCTATTGTCTGGACTAAGCGGAGTTGCTAACGTGCCAGGTCATGACGCAATCGGCGACGGGATCCCTGCAGCAATCTCGCTATCCGGGCGGAAATCCGACCGCGACGGCCGGGTGGCGTCTCGAGCGGATCACCGCCCCGAGCCGGCTGTTCGGTGCGAACGGTCTGCGCACCGGCCCGGACGGCCGCGTCTACGTCGCCCAGGTGACGGGCAGCCAGATCAGCGCGCTGGACCTGGGCACGGGGAATCTCGAGACGGTCAGCGCCAAGGGCGGTGACATCATCGGCCCCGACGACGTCGCCTTCGACAGCGACGGCAACCTCTTCGCAACCGAGGTGATGGACGGACGGGTCAGCGTGCGCGACGCCGCGGGCCGCACGCGGGTGCTGCGCGACGACCTGCCGTCCGCCAACGGCATCACCGTGCACCAGGATCGCTTGTTCGTCAACGAGTGCCGCGACGGCGGACGGCTGATGGAACTCGACCGCACCACGGGCGCCGAGCGGATCCTGTTGGAGGGCCTGCCGTCACCAAACGCCATGGAGGTCGGCCCGGACGGCTTCCTGTACTACCCGCTGATGACGGCCAATGAGATCTGGCGCATCGACCCCAACGGCACTGAGCCGCAACGGGTGGCCACCGACCTCGGTGTGCCCGACGCGGTGAAGTTCGACCCGCAGGGCAATCTCGTCTCGACGCAGGTGGCCAGCGGCCAGGTGCTGCGTATCGATCCGCGAAGCGGCGAGAAAACCCTTCTGGCTCAGCTCAACCCCGGATTGGACAACCTGACCTTCGTCGGGGACCGCCTGTTCGTCTCGAACTTCACCGGTGAGATCACCGAGATCATCGGCGTTGGCGAAACCCGCGCGCTGCTCGGCGGCGGGTTGAACTGGCCGCTCGATCTGGCGGTGGGCGACGACGGTCGGCTCTACGTTGCTGACGGCACCTACTTCTACACCGTGGGCGATGACGGATCGCTGCAGACCGTCGGCATGCTGTTCTCCCCCGGGTACCCGGGCTTCCTCCGCGGGCTGGCACCGGTTGCAGGCAATGCGTTCGTGGTGGCCACCTCGGGTGGCCAGATCGCCCGGTACCGCCCCGCCGACGGCGAAACCGATTACCTGGCAGACGGTTTCGACCAGCTCTACGGTGTGGCCGTCGGGCCGGGTGAGCGGATCGTGTTCACCGAGCTCGGCACGGGGCGGGTGCATGCGCTGGCGTCGGGCAGCGCCGAGGTGCTGGCCTCGGATCTGCGGGATCCGGTCGGCGTCGCATTCGACGACGACGGTCGGCCGCTGGTCGCGGAGTCCGGGGCGGGACGGGTGATCGCGGTCGGTGATACGACGGAAACCGTGGTCGACGGCCTGTCGCGCCCGCAGGGCATCGCGGTCGCCGACGGCGTGCTCTACATCGTCGACGCGGGCGCCAAGGAGGTGCTCGCGGTGAACCTGAAAACCAACGCGCGCACCACGATCGCTTCAGATCTTCCGGTGGGGCCGCCGCCGGGTGTGGAGCCCAAGCCGCTCAAAGGGATGCCGCCGTTCTCCGGACCGCAGGGGCCGTTCGCCGGTATCACCGTCGGCCGTGACGGCACCCTGTACGTGTCGGCCGACGGCGAGGGCAGCGTGCTGGCGCTGCGGCGGACATGACCGTCAGCCCCACCGACCATCGCTACCTGCAGGTCGCGCGCACCCTGCGCAAGGAGATCGTCGACGGGATCTACCCCGTCGGCTCACAGCTGCCGACCGAACAGCAACTGTGCGAACGCTTCGCGGTCAGCCGCTACACCGTCCGCGAGGCGCTGCGCCGGCTGCGGGAGGACAACCTGATCGCGTCGCGGCCACGGGCAGGCACCCTCGTGGTCCCTCGTCCCGCATCCAATTCGTATGCGCAAGATGTTGTCTCGATCGACGACCTGCTGGCGTTCGCGGCCGGCGCCCAGCTCACGATCGAGTCCAACGCGATGGTCACCGTCGACGATGAGCTGGCCGACCGCACCGGGTTGGAGGCAGGTACGCAGTGGCTGGCGGTCCGCGGCTGCCGGCAGAACGAGGGCAGCGACACACCCGTCTGCACCACCGAGTACTACATCAATCGTGCGTTCGCGGCGGTTGGGCGGCTGTTGCAACGCCATTCGGGACCGATCTTCCCGCTGATCGAGGACCTGTTCGGGGTCAGCATCGTCGAGGTGCATCAGGAGATGGCGGCCATCACCGTGTCGCCGGATCTCGCCAGGGCGCTCAAGGTCGATGCGGGCAGCGCGGCTCTGGAGATGCGCCGCGCCTACACCACCTCCGACGGCGAGGTCGCGCAGGTGACCATCAACACCCATCCCTCGTCGCGGTACCGGCACTCGATGACGATGCGCCGGATCAAGGGTTAGGCCGGGCGGTGCGTGTCGACGAGAAGCGCAGCGCCGACGCCTACCGGCGCGGCCTGTGGGTACATGACACGCTGGCCGACGCGCTGCGCGACGCGGCCACCTCGACGCCCGACCGAACCGTGTTGGTGGACGGCGACATCCGGCTCACGTGTCGCGAGCTGTATGACCGCGCCGTGGCGCTGGCGCACACGTTGATGGCCCGCATGCCCGCGGGCAGCGTGGTGTCGTTCATGCTGCCGAACTGGCACGAGGCCGCGGTCATCTACCACGGGGCGACGTTGGCGGGCATGGTGGTCAACCCCATCCTGCCGTCGCTGCGCGACCACGAGCTGACGTTCATCCTGCAGGATGCCGACGTCCGGGCGGTCTTCGTGCCGTCCGCCTTCAACAAACACGACTACGTGGCGACGCTGGATCGCGTCACCGGTGCGATGTCCGCCCCGCCCGAAGTCGTCGTCGTGCGGGGCGATGCGGGCGGCCACACGCCGTTCGAGACCTTCTTGGGCAGCGGTGGCGCGGGCGTCCTGCCGGTTTTGAACGCCGACACGGTGCGGATGATCCTCTACACCTCGGGAACCACCGGCCGGCCGAAAGGCGTGCTGCACACCCACAACTCGATCCATGCGCTGATCCGTCAGATCGGCGAGCACTGGCGTGTCGCGGCGGGCGACACGTTCCTCGTACCGTCCCCGATCGCGCACATCGGCGGGTCGATTTATGCGTTCGAGTGCCCCCTGCTGCTGGGCAGCACCGCGGTGCTGATGCAGCGCTGGGATCCGGATGCCGCAGTGACGTTGATGCTCGACGAGCGGGTCACGCACATGGCGGGGGCCACGCCGTTCCTCGACGGGTTGCTCGCCGCCGCCGAGCGGGCCGGAACACGACTGCCGGAGCTCAAGGTGTTCATCTGCGGTGGCGCGTCGGTCCCGCCGTCGCTGATCCGCAGCGCCACCGCCTATTTCGAAAAGGCGGCGGTGTCCCGCGTTTACGGTTCGACCGAGGTCCCGGTGACCACGGTCGGCTCACTCGACGACACCGAGCACGCCGCCGACACCGACGGCAGGCCGGGTATCGCGGACATCGAACTGATAGACGGCGAGATCCGCGCCCGCGGGCCGCAGATGCTCGTGGGCTACCTGCATCCCGAAGACGAGACCGACGCGTTCGACGGCGACGGCTACTTCCGCACCGGCGACCTCGGTCGGTGGGTCGACGACGGCTTTCTCATCGTCACCGGTCGCGCCAAAGACATCATCATCCGCAACGGAGAGAACATCTCGCCCAAGGAGATCGAGGACATTCTCATCGGCCACCCGGGCGTCGCGGAAATCGCCGTCGTCGGCATACCCGACGAGCGCACCGGCGAGCGGGCCTGCGCCGTCGTCGTCGCGACCGATCAGCCGGCTCCCGACGTGGCGGGCATGCGCGTGTTGCTGGAGGAGCACGGCGTGGCCCGCTTCAAAGCACCCGAGCAGGTGGTGGTATGGGAGGCGTTGCCCAAGAACGACGCCGGAAAAGTGTTGAAGCATCGGATACGAGCGGCCCTGACATGACCGCGGACGCGAGGAGCAAGAATGGTTCAGGTAGCGATCGTGACCGGGGCGAGCAGCGGCATCGGGTTCGGTTGTGCGACCAAACTGGCCGAGGCGGGCATGGCGGTGCTCGGCACCGGCCGCGACGACACCCGGCTCGCCGGGCTGGAGAAGGCGATCGGTGACACCGACCGCGTCGCAACGGTCGCCGTCGACCTCACCGCCGACGACGCGCCGCAGACGATCGTGCAGGCCGCGCTGGATCGTTGGGGCCGCATCGACTTCCTGGTCAACAACGCCGGCGTCGGAAGCCCCAAGCCGCTGCACGAAACCGATGACGAATCCCTGGACTACTTCCTGGGATTGATGCTGCGAGCGCCGTTCCGGTTGGCCCGCGACGTGATCGCACACATGGAGTCCGGCTCGGGGATCGTCAACGTGACATCGACGTTCGCCGTCGTCGGCGGCCTCCGTGGGGGTGCGTACTCGGCGGCCAAGGGCGGGTTGACCTCGCTGACCCAGCACATCGCATGCCAGTACGGCCCGCAGGGAATCCGGTGTAACGCAGTGGCTCCCGGGGTCACGCTGACGCCGATGGTGGCGACGCGCCTCGAAGACGAGCGGTTCCGCAAGATCAACACCGAGATGACCCCATATCCGCGGTTGGGCGAGGTGAACGACATCGCCAGCACCGTGGCCTTCCTGTGTTCGGAGGGTGCGAGCTTCATCAACGGTCAGACGATCGTCGTCGACGGCGGCTGGAGTTCGACTAAGTACCTGTCGGACTTCGCGCTGACCTCAGAGTGGGTGGCCCGGCAGTGAACCTGTTCGCTCTGCTCGATCAGGCCGCCAGCCGCTTCGGTGACCGAGGTGCGGTGTATCACGGTGAGCGCCAACATCAAACGTGGGCACAGTTGCGGGAACGGTCCCTGCGGTTGGCCACCACGCTGCGCACACCGGGTCAGAGGATCGCGGTCGCCAGCGAGAACTGTCCGGAGATCATCGAGCTGATGTTCGGGGTGTGGGCGGCCGAATGTGTGTACGTGCCCATCAACTACAAGCTGCACCCGCGGGAGATGGTGCAGATCCTCGAGAACTCCGGCGCCGCGCAGGTGTTCGCCTCACCGAAGATCGCATCAGCGCTCGCACCCGAAACCGGGGTCCCGATAACGATCGTCGGCACCGATGGCTACGAAACCTGGTTCACCGCAGGGCCTTCGGCACCGCCGATCACCGATCCCGAGACCTTGGCCTGGCTGTTCTACACCAGCGGCACGACCGGAAAGTCCAAGGGCGCGATGCTGTCGCACCGCAACCTGATGGCGATGACGGTGTCACACCTGGCCGACTTCGACTCCCCCGACGAGAATTGCACCCTGGTGCACGGCGCGCCGATGTCGCACGGCTCGGGACTCTACATTCCGCCGTACGTGCTGCGCGCGGCGCGCCAGGTGATCCCCGAGTCCGGGGCGTTCGAGCCGAACGAGTTCCTCGACCTGTGCGAACACCATCCCGGCTGCAGCGCGTTCCTCGCGCCCACCATGGTCCAGCGCCTGGTGCAGACCGGCCGCGCCTGCCCGGACAACCTGCGAACCATCGTCTACGGCGGCGGTCCGATGTACGTCGAGAGCCTGAAGCAGTCGATGGCCGCGTTCGGCCCGGTCTTCGTGCAGCTGTACGGCCAGGGGGAGGCGCCGATGACCATCACCGGGCTGCGCCAGAGCGATCACCTCGACGGAGAGGGATGGGCCGACGATGCGGTTCTGGGATCGGTCGGCTACGCCCGGTCCGGGGTGGACGTGGCGGTGCGCAGGGCCGACGGGACACCCGCCGAGGTCGGCGAGATCGGCGAGATCGTGTGCCGCGGCGACGTCGTCATGTCGGGCTACTGGGAGAACCCGCAGGCGACCGCCGCGACGCTGCAGAACGGCTGGCTGCACACCGGCGACATGGGTTCGTTCGACGACCGCGGTTTGCTCACCTTGCGGGACCGGTCCAAGGACGTCGTGATCAGCGGCGGCAGCAACATTTACCCCCGCGAGGTCGAAGAGGTGCTGCTCGAACATCCCGGTGTCGTCGAGGCCGGCGTGGTCGGCGCGCCGGACGAGGAGTGGGGCGAGGTGGTGGTGGCGTTCATCGTCGGGTCGGCGTCGGCCGACGAGTTGGATGCGCATCTGCTCGACCGCATCGCCCGGTTCAAGCGCCCGAAACGCTACGAGTTCATCGACGAACTGCCGAAGAACAGCTACGGCAAGGTGCTCAAGCGGGAGCTGCGCGACCGGGTGCGATCAGTGCCGCGGTGACGCATGTGTCTGGTGTCACAGATGATCTTGGTTTGGTGCTGATTCCTCAGGGGTATGAAGCGGGTTGCTCTCGCGAAGGATGACAATGACCAACCACATGCCGACCGCCGACGGGTCGCCTGCCTCCGACGGGCTGGCCACGCTGGCGCTGCTTCTGCATGCGGCAGCCTTGTTCGCCTCGACCGCTTGCCTCGCCGCATTCCTCATCGGGCACTCGACCGTCGCCCTGATCGCCGGAGTTCTGGCGGTACTTCACCTCGTCGGCGCCAGGGCCACCCTTTTCCTCGACGGCAGCCTCGAGAAGCGCCGCCTCGTCCGGGAGGCATCGGCGGGGCCCTTCGGCGAGTACGCCCTCGCCGGCGGCTCACTCTGACGCGTCAACACCCGCCTACTGGGCCGGCGCGAACACCGACTTGAACCGCTTCAGTGACTCCTGGATATCGCCCTTGAGCGCTCCGGCGACCACCATGCCGATGGGGCCGAACAGCGCGGGACCGCCGAGATGCACGTCGAACGTGACCGTCGATCCGGCGGGGTCCTTCTCGGCAGGGCGCACCTTGCCGATCAGCTTGACCTTGACGCCGCCCTTGCCGTCGCCGTTGAGCGTCATCGACTCCGGCGGACGGTAGTGCACGATGGTCCATTTGATCCGGTTCGGCATGCCCTTGACCTCGACGATCGACTCCAGCGTCGTGCCCTTCTCCAGCGTTTCGGGCAACTTGCTGCGCCACACCCGGTGGATGCTCAGCCACTCCTTGTAGCGGGCGAGGTCGGATGCGCACGACCAGGCCTGCTCCGGCGGCAGGGGTACGTCGACGGATACGGAGAGTTTGGCCATGCGCTACGAGGTGGGCGGAGCAGTCGGAGGCTGTTGGGGCGCTGGTGGCGGCTGCTGCGGCGGCGGAGCCTGGGGCGGCTGCTGCGGTGCGCCCTGCGCCGACGGGTTGTCCTTGTTGACGTAGTTGCGCGCCGCGTCCTGGACCTTGTCGACGTGCTGAGCGTATTTGCCCTGCGTCTTGCGGTCGACGATGTCACCGGCCTTGTCGATCGCGGTGTCCACCTTGTCGGCGTTGCGGGCCAGCAGATTCTTCACCTTGTCGAGAAATGCCATGCGTCCAAGGCTACTCGGCGCGCCACAGCCGACGGCGCTCTCCCAGCACCGCACCCTGCACCCACCAGATCCCCTCGATGGCGACGGCGGCGAGCACGCCGATGGCCAACGCGATCGACGTCGTCTTGACGTTGGAGATGTCGAGCATGAACAGCTCCTGCGCAAGCGGTATCGAGAAGATCACCACGTAGGCCAGGCCGGAGACGGCGACCAACGCGACCCGCCACCACTCGTAGGGCCGCGCCACCACTGCCAACACCCAGATGGCCCCAACCAGCAAGGTGATCAGCGCCGCGGTCGACGCCTGGGTCTGCTCGACAGCCGTCGCCTCGCGACCCTGATACGCGGCCAGATACGAGGTGAACGTCGCGACGCCGATGACCAGACCCGACGGCAGGGCCGCCGTCATCACCCGCCGCACGAACCCCGGATGGGCGCGCTCCTTGTTCGGGGCCAGCGACAGGATGAACGCCGGGATGCCGATCGTGAACCACGCCGCGATCGTGACGTGGATCGGCTGGAACGGGAACAGCAGCGGGTCGGTGCCGAAGAACTTCGACGCCAGACCGGCCAGGCCGACGAATGTCGCCAACAGCACCGAGTACACGGTCTTGGTCAGAAACAGGTTCGAGACGCGTTCGATGTTGCCGATAACGCGGCGACCTTCGCCGACGACATACGGCAGCGTCGCGAACTTGTTGTCCAACAACACGATCTGAGCCACCGCGCGCGACGCCGAGCTTCCAGACCCCATCGCGACACCGATATCGGCATCTTTGAGTGCGAGCACATCGTTGACCCCGTCACCGGTCATCGCGACCGTGTGCCCTCGGGACTGCAGCGCGTGCACCATCGCGCGCTTCTGGTCGGGGCGGACTCGGCCGAAGGTGGTGTGCGATTCGAGCGCGTCCGCCAGCTCGTCGGTGGCCTCCGGCAGGTTCCTGGCATCCATGCACTCGCCGTGCAGGCCCAGCGATCCCGCGACCGCGCCCACGGACACCGCGTTGTCTCCGGAGATGACCTTGATCGAGACCTTCTGGGAGGCAAAGTAATCGAGGGTGTCGTGCGCGTCGGGCCGCACGCGCTGCTCGAGGACGACGAGTGCGGCCGGGGTCACGCAGCCGGGGGCGTCGGGGTGGTCGACGGGCAGGTCGCTGGACCCGAGCAACAGCACCCGCAGGCCGGAGGAGCCGATCCGTTCGGCCTGTTCGGCGATCGGCGAGCCCGGTGCGCACAGCACGTCAGGGGCGCCGATCACCCAGTTGCCGTGCTCCCCATAGGACGCGCCGCTCCACTTGGTGGCTGACTTGAACGGCGCGGTGGCCGTCGCTGTCCAGCCGGGCGGCATCTTGTATGCCTCGGCGATGGCCTGCATGCTCGCGTTCGGGCGGGCATCGTCGGCGGCGAGCTGCGCGAGGATGTTTCCGACGTCGGCCTCGTCGAGCTGCTCGAGATCCGAGACGCGCATACCGTTCTCGGTCAACGTGCCGGTCTTGTCGGCGCAGACGACGTCCACGCGCGCCAGGCCTTCGATCGCGGGCAATTCGTTGACCAGGCACTGCCTGCGGCCCAGCCGAATCACGCCGACGGCGAACGCGATCGACGTCATCAAGACCAGGCCCTCGGGCACCATCGGCACCAGCGCGCCGACCATCGCCAGCACCGACCGCTTCCATCCGGACTCCGTGGTGAACAGCTGGGTGTAGATGGTCAGCAGCCCGGCGGGAATCAACAGGTACGTGATGAACTGCAGGATCTTGTTGATGCCGCTGCGCAGTTCGGAGTTCACCAGCGTGAACTTGCTGGCCTCCTCTGCGAGCTTGGCCGCGTACGCCTCCCTGCCGACCTTGGTGGCGCGGTAGGCGCCGGTGCCCGCGACGACGAAGCTGCCCGACATCACCCGGTCGCCCGCGTCTTTCGCGATCGGGTCGGCTTCCCCGGTGAGCAGCGATTCATCGACCTCGAGGTTGGCCTCCTCGAGCACTTCGCCGTCGACCACGATTTGGTCGCCGGGTCCGAGTTCGATGATGTCGTCGAGGACGATGTCGCTGGGACTGAGCTGTTGGGTAGCCGATCCGGCGCCGGTTTGCCTGCGCACCAACGGTTTTGTCTGACCGACGATCGCGAGCTTGTCCAGCGTCCGCTTGGCCCGCAATTCCTGGATGATGCCGATGCCGCTGTTGGCGATGATGAGTAACCCGAAGGCGCCGTTGATGATCGAGCCGGTGGACAGCACGATGATCAGCAGCACCCCGAGGATCGCGTTGATGCGGGTGAACACGTTGGCCCGCACGATGTCGGACACGCTGCGTGCCGCCCGCGTCGGGACGTCGTTGGTCTTGCCTTCGGCGATGCGTTGTGCGACCTCGGCTTCGGTCAGCCCGGTGGCCTGAATCTCGGGTGCGGCGGTCACTTGACGAACGTGCCCTTCTTGAACGTGTCGAAATACTCAAGCGTGAGCTTGTCACGATCGACCCCATCGAACACCGCGGTGGAAACCGTTCCCGGCGGCGCGTTCTCGGTGATGAAGGAGAAGGTGAAGGTGTTGCCGTCCCAGTGTTTGAGCGGCACATCGAGCTTCGAACCCAACGCCAACCGCAGCTCGCCGTCGCGTTCGGTGATCCGGGCGGGCCCCCAGTAGTCGTTGCGGTAGGTGCCGACGTACGACGCGAGCGGCGCAGCGGGTACAGGATTGGCCGGCGGCTGCTTGCCGACCAGGGACCCGACCGGCTTCTCCATGTCGGCGAACGCCGCGCTGTAGAGGCCGTACCAGTCCTCGCGCACCTCGCCGAACTGCACCAGATCGGCGAACTGCGCGGTCAGTGCCTCCGAGACCCCAGATGGGGTGGCGTTGGTGAGCGCGACGATCGCGACGTCGGCCGACGGCAGGATCAGGAAGGTCGTTCCGGTGCCCAGTTCGAAGGCGCCCGAGTGGCTCAGCTCCATGCGCGCCGCCGAGGTCGAGCTGACGTTGAAACCGAACCCGTAGAAGCCCGACCGGGCCGCGGGTTCGCTCGCCGGGCTCGACACGATCTGCGGCGTGAGTGCGGGCAGCAGGGCCTTCGGGGCGACGATCTGTTTGCCGTCATGGCTTCCGTTGGCCAGCACCATGGCCAGCCATCGGGTCATGTCGTTGACCGACGAACTCGCCCCGCCCGCCGGTGCTTCCGGGTCGGCGTCACGGACGAACACCGGTTCGTAGCGCCCGTCCATGTGGATGTGGCCGGCCGCGCGGTTGGGTCGCGCGCGATAGTCGGTGAACCGGTAGCTGGTCTGCCCCATACCCAGTGGACGGAACAGCACCTCGTCGGCCAACACCTCCCACGGCTTGCCCGCGCCGACCGCGACCGCCTCGGCCCCCGCGGTGTACCCGAAGTTCGTGTACGCGTACGAGATCCGGAACGGGTCCAGCGGAAGCTGGCGCATCCGGTCCAGCACCTGCCTGCGGTCGTATCCGAGGTCCTCGAGCATGTCGCCGGCGTGGTCGGGCAGTCCGGAACGGTGCGACATCATGTCCCCGACGGTGACCATCGAGGTGACCACGGGATTGGACAGCGCGAACCAGGGCAGCTCGGACACGATCGGGGTGTCCCAGCTGACGGCGCCGACACCGACCTGGTGGGCGACCACGGTCGCCGCCAGAGACTTCGACACCGAAGCGAGTTGGAACACCGTGTCGGGGTCGACGCGGTTCTCGTCCTCCTCCGGTTTGGTGGCGTCCTTGACGCCGAACCCCTTGGCGTACACGGTCTTTCCGCCGTGCACGACGGCGACGGCCATACCGGGGATTTCCGACTTGCGCATCAGGTCCTCGGCCATGCCGTCGAGTTCGGCCACCGCGTTGTCGACCGCGTTCTCCGGCAGGGGCATCGCGGGCACCAATGGGGGCGGGACGTCGGCCTGCGCGCCCGGAGTG
>NZ_LZIK01000008.1:0-4317 GCF_001667105.1 Mycobacterium sp. 852002-51152_SCH6134967
AAACCGCACGCACGGATTGAAAGGGGGAAGGGGAAACGGGTCCGCTACGCAGATACCGCGCCCCTGACTACCAATGAGCAATGACGCTGATGCCGGTCGGGTCGCCGAACTGGCGCGTGGGGTCGTCGCCGACCACGACCCGAAGAGCGTGCCGATTCCCGAATTCCTCGGCGCCTGCTACGACGCCGGTCTGACCTGGGTGCACTTTCCCGAAGGCCTCGGTGGGCTCGGGGTGTCCCGCGGTCTGCAGGCCGTCGCGGACCGCATCCTGCAGGGCGCGGGCGGCCCGGTGCCCCTCGGGCTCAACCCGATGGGCTACGGCATGGCCGCGCCCACGATCCGCGAACACGCCCAGACCGATGACGTCAAACGAAATTGGTTGCGCCCGTTGGCAACCACCGACGATCTGTGGTGCCAACTGTTCTCCGAGCCGGGCGCAGGCTCCGATCTGGCCGGGCTCGCCACATCGGCCGTGCGCGACGGAGACGACTGGGTCATCAACGGCCAGAAGGTGTGGACGAGCCTCGCGCACCGAGCGCGCTGGGGGCTGCTGCTCGCGCGCACCAATCCCGATGTGCCCAAGCACAAGGGCCTGACGTACTTCGTTATCGACATGCACGGGGCCGGCGTCGAGACGCGACCGCTGCGCCAGATGACGGGCCAGGCCGAGTTCAACGAGGTCTACTTCAGCGACGCCCGCATCCCGGACAAGCACCGCCTCGGCGAGGTCGACAACGGCTGGGCCGTGGCGATGACGACGCTGATGAACGAACGCACCGCACTCGGCGGCAGCGGCAGCAGGCGCGGCGCAGGCACCATCGCCGATGCGACCGGGCTGTGGGCGTCGCGACCCGAGCGCCACACCCCGGTGCTGCGGGACCGGCTCACACAGCTGTGGCTGCGCTCGGAGGCGCAACGGCTCACCTCCGAACGCTCACGCGCAGCCGCGACGGTCGGCGGACCCGGCCCGGAAGGGTCGGTCGGCAAGTTGGTCGGCGCCGAGCTCAACCAGGACATCTACCAGTGGTGTATGGATTTCCTTGGGCCAGAAGGGATTCTGTATCACGGCTATAAGCAGGGTAGCGGGCATCCGGTCGCAAAAAGGGACAGCGACTGGCAGGGGCCCATCCAGCAGCGGTACCTGCGCAGCCGCGCCAACACCATCGAAGGCGGGACGTCTGAGGTGATGCGGAATATTCTCGGCGAACGCATCCTCGGGCTGCCCGGTGACCTGCGTGCCGACGCCGGCATGCCGTGGAAGGAGATTCCCCGTGGTTGACAGCCCAGCCTCGCAGGCCGAGTACAAATTCACCGAGGAACAGGGCCAATTGCGCGATGCGGTGCGCAAGTTCAGCGCCGAACACTTCTCCGAGGAGACCGTCCGCGGGTTGATGGAGTCCGACCCGCCGTTCGATCCCAAGGTCTGGGCCCGACTCGGCGGCGAGCTCGGCGTGCTGGGTCTGTCGGTGCCCGAGGCCGACGGCGGAGTCGGCGGAACGCTCATCGATCAGGCTGTGGCCATCGAGGAGCTCGGGGCACGGTTGGCGTGTGGGCCGCTGTTCGGCACGGTGTACCTGGCGATCCCGGCCCTGGTGGCCGCCTCATCAGGGCCGGTGCGCGACGAGCTTCTCAATGACCTCGTCGAGGGTCGGCGCACAGCTGCGTTCGCCGTGGTGGACCGCGCCGGCGCGTTTGATCCGGATATCGTCTCGGTGTCGGCTTCCGGAGATACGTTGTCGGGCACGGTGACTCAGGTTGTTGACGGCGGCATCGCCGATGTCCTGTTGGTCGGCGCACGTGACGGTGACGGCGTCGTCCTGTATGCCGTCGACGGCACCGCCGACGGAGTGCAGCGCACACCGCTGGCCACGCTCGACCTCACCCGCTCCGAGGCGAACGTGACGTTCACCGATGCGCCTGCCCGCGTGATCGCCGGGGCCGAGGAAGCCAGCCGAGTGATCGACCATGCGCTGCAGGTCGGTGCGGCGCTGCTTGCGGTGGAGCAGGTGGGCGCCGCTCAGCATCTGCTCGACCTGTCAGTGGATTATGCGAAGTCGCGGTTGCAGTTCGGCAGGCCGATCGGGTCGTTCCAGGCGGTCAAGCACCGGCTCGCGAACCTGCTCGTCGACGTCGAGCACGCGAGGTCGGCTGCCTATCACGCGATCTGGGCGCTGGCGGACGGATCCGACGATCCGGCACTGGCCACCAGCATCGCCCAGGCGGTCTGCTCGGGCGCCCTGACCCACGTCGCCAACGACACCATTCAGGTGCACGGTGGCATCGGGTTCACCTGGGAACACCAGGCGCATCTCTACTACAAGCGCGCCGCGACGAACGCGGTTTTGCTGGGCAGCACCGAGGAGCACAGGGACCGGGTTGCGGCGATGGTGCTCGACGGCGCGGAGGCCGAGCGGGTGCCGCGGGTCGCCGACGGCCTGACGGTCTGAGCCTGTCTCGTCAGGCGTGACTTGCGTCACCTGGTTGATAACGATTCGAAACCTGTTGCGTTGCAGGATGAGACACGAGGACCAAACAGGTCAGCTGTGAACACTATGTTCACAAGGTGCGCCGGCGAACCGCCCTCAAACTCCCGCTGTACTTTGCAGCCGCCGCGGCGCTGACCAAGCTGCCGTCCGCCGCTGCGGCCGAGACGGGGCGGTGGTCGGCTGACCGCGCCAATGCCTGGTACGGGGAGCAGGGCTGGCTGCTGGGCGCCAACTATGTCACCTCGAACGCAGTCAACCAGCTCGAAATGTTCCAGGCGGGCACCTACGATCCACGCCGCATCTCCGGTGAGCTCAGCGTTGCCAGGCGGATCGGGATGAACACCATGCGGGTGTTCCTGCACGACCAGCTGTGGGCGACGGACCGGGCCGGATTCAGCCAGCGGCTTTCCCAGTTCGTCTCCATCGCGGCGAGCCACAACATCAAACCGCTGTTCGTGCTGTTCGATTCGTGCTGGGATCCGTTGCCCAAGGCCGGCCCTCAACGCGCGCCGATCAAGGGAGTGCATAACTCGGGCTGGGTGCAAAGTCCCGGCGCTCACCGCCTGGAGGATCCGGCCTACACCCGCGTGCTGCAGAGCTATGTCACCGGCGTGGTCGGCCAGTTCCGAAACGATCCGCGGGTTCTGGGGTGGGACGTGTGGAACGAGCCGGACAACCCCGCGAAGGACTACCGCAAGGTCGAGCACGCAGACAAGCTGAAGCTGGTCGCGGCGTTCCTGCCACACGTGTTCCAGTGGGTGCGAGCGGTGAAGCCGATCCAACCGTTGACCAGTGGCGTGTGGCAGGGCCATTGGCGCGACCCCGGCAGCCGCAGTGAAATCGCCAGCCTGCAGCTCGAGCTCTCCGACATCATCAGCTTCCACAGCTACGCCGAGCCGTCCGAGTTCGAGAACCGCATTGACGAGCTCGCCCCGCTGGGCCGGCCGATCCTGTGCACCGAGTACCTCGCCCGCAACCTCGGCAGCACGGTCGAGGGCATCCTGCCGATTGCCAAGCGGCGCAACGTCGGTGCCTACAATTGGGGCTTCGTCGCCGGGCGGACGCAGACGTACCTTCCGTGGGACTCCTGGAACGATCCGTACACGACGCTTCCGGAGACGTGGTTCAGCGATCTGATCCACCCCGACGGTCGGGCGCACGACGATAACGAGATTCGCTTCATCCAGAAGCTCGCGGGTTTGAGCACCGCGAGCTAGGGTCCGCGCCTCGACTGACCATCTTTTGTCGGGAATCGACTCGACTGCAGCAGTTTTCGGCATTTTGTGCACAATCTTGGCGAGGTGGACTTTGGGGGGCCGGAATTTGTCGGTGGTGGGTGTCATGATGCGGTTATGACGTTGACCGCCGCGCCTTGTGGGGCTGAGGAGCTCTCGCCCGATGAGCGCCTGGGTGCGCAGTTCGCTGCGCTCGAGGAGTTGGCCGGTCAACGCAACGCCATCGACGGGCGCATCGTGGACATCGTCGCTGCGATCGAGCGTGAGCGGTCGTGGGGTATCACCGGGGCACGCTCGGTCAAAGCGCTGGTGGCCTGGAAGCTGGGTCTGTCTGATACCACCGCCAAGACGATCACCGCGATCGCCCAGCGCATCGAGGAGTTCCCCCGCTGCACCGAACAACTACGTCAGGGACAGTTGTCGGCCGATCAGGTCGGGGTGATCGCCCAACACGCCGGCCCAGGCTCTGATGAGCACTACGCGCAGCTGGCGTCGGTGGCCACCGTCAGCCAACTGCGCTTTGCAGCCAAACTCGAACCCCGCCCCGTGTGGACCGACGCGATGACGGCCTACCAGACCGGCCTGGGTGTTGTCGC
>NZ_LZIK01000009.1:0-36630 GCF_001667105.1 Mycobacterium sp. 852002-51152_SCH6134967
CACTGGCAGCTCGCCGACCACACGGCGGTCGAAATCCTCAACATCATCGACGACCACTCCCGACTAGCCATCGCCAGCCACCCCCGACCGTCACCGCGCTGCCGCCCCCGCCACCCGAGCCGGGAGTCAACTGCCGGGAAGTCTCATGACGACCCAACCGCAGTCCGCCGTTTCCGTCGCGCCTCCACTTCCCAACCGGCGCAACGCCGAACTGCTCCTGCTGGGTTTCGCCACCGTCATCACCAGCCTTGCGCTCCTGCTCGTCGAGGCGAACCAGGAACAGGGACTGCACTGGGATCTCGCGCGCTACACCGTCGCCTACATGGCGCTCTTCAGCGGTGCTCACCTTGCGATACGACGCTTCGCCCCGTACGCCGATCCCCTGTTGCTGCCGGTCGTCGCGCTGCTGAACGGCTTGGGGCTGGTGATGATCCACCGCCTCGACCTGGCCGCAGGCGAACTGTCCCAGGACGGCCTCGGCGGCACGGCGAACCAGCAGATGCTGTGGACCCTGCTCGGCGTCGTCGGGTTCTCGCTCATCGTGATCTTCCTGCGTGACCACCGCCTGCTGGCCCGCTACGGCTACGTGTGCGGGCTCAGCGGCCTCGTCCTGCTCGCCATCCCCGCCGTGCTGCCGCGCGCGTTGTCCGAACAGAACGGCGCCAAGATTTGGATCCGCTTGCCGGGCTTCTCGATTCAGCCCGCCGAGTTCTCCAAGATTCTGTTGCTGATCTTCTTCGCCGCGGTCCTGGTGTCCAAGCGCAGTGTGTTCACCAGCGCCGGAAAACATGTCCTCGGCATGGATCTGCCCCGTCCCCGTGACCTCGCGCCACTGCTGGCCGCGTGGATCGCCTCGGTCGGCGTGATGATTTTCGAGAAGGACCTCGGCACTTCGCTGCTGCTGTACGCGTCGTTTCTGGTGCTGGTCTACGCGGCGACCGACCGGCTCAGCTGGGTTGTCATCGGGCTGGCCTTGTTCGCCGCGGGAAGCGTTGTGGCTTATCACCTTTTCGACCACGTGCAGGTGCGGGTGCAGACGTGGCTCGACCCGTTCGCCGATCCCGACGGCGCGGGCTACCAGATGGTGCAGTCGTTGTTCAGCTTCGCCACCGGGGGCATCTTCGGCACCGGCCTCGGCAACGGTCAGCCCGGCACGGTTCCCGCCGCGTCGACCGACTTCATCATCGCCGCGGTCGGTGAGGAGCTCGGTCTGGTGGGGCTGGCCGCGGTGCTCATGCTCTACACCATCGTGATCATCCGCGGCCTGCGCACCGCGATCGCCGTGCGGGACAGCTTCGGAAAGCTTCTCGCCGCGGGCCTGGCCTCGACGCTCGCACTGCAGCTGTTCATCGTCGTCGGCGGTGTCACCAAACTCATTCCGCTGACCGGGCTGACCACGCCGTGGCTGTCCTACGGCGGCTCGTCGCTGCTGGCCAACTACGTCCTGCTGGCGATCCTGGTGCGCATCTCGCACGCCGCGCGGCGTCCGATCATCGCCGGACCCCAGGCACCCACCCCGATCGCGGCGGCCAGCACCGAGGTGATCGAAAAAGTATGAACACCTCGCTGCGCCGCATCGCCGTCACGGTCATGGCCTTGATCGTGCTGTTGTTGGGCAATGCCACGCTGACGCAGGTCTTGACGGCCGACGGGCTGCGCTCGGATCCGCGCAACCAGCGGGTGCTGCTCGATGAGTACTCCCGGCAGCGCGGGCAGATTTCCGCGGGCGGCCAGTTACTGGCGTATTCGGTGTCCACCAACGGCCGGTTCCGCTTCCTGCGGGTGTATCCCAATCCGCTGTCCTACGCCCCGGTCACCGGCTTCTACTCGCTGCAGTACTCGAGCAGCGGGCTGGAACGCGCCGAGGACTCCATCCTCAACGGCTCCGACGAGCGCCTGTTCGGCCGCAGGCTCGCCGACTTCTTCACCGGCCGCGACCCGCGCGGCGGCAACGTCGACACCACGATCAAGCCGCAGGTGCAGCAGGCGGCCTGGGACGCGATGGAAGAGGGCTGCGACGGTCCGTGCAAGGGTTCGGTGGTGGCCATCGAGCCGTCGACCGGCAAGATCCTGGCGATGGTGTCGTCGCCGTCCTACGACCCGAACCTGTTGGCCACCCACGACATGGCCGCCCAGACCGAGGCGTGGCAACGCCTGCGCGACGACCCCGAATCGCCGCTGCTGAATCGGGCGATCTCCGAGACCTACCCGCCGGGGTCGACCTTCAAGGTGATCACCACCGCGGCGGCGCTGCAGCGCGGCGCTACGGTGAACACACAGCTCACCGCGGAACCGCGGATCCCGTTGCCGGACAGCACCGCAACGCTGGAGAACTTCGGCGGCTCGGCCTGCGGCGGCGGGCCCACCACGTCGCTGCGGGAGGCGTTCGCCCGGTCCTGCAACACCGCGTTCGTCGAGCTGGGGATCGACACCGGCGCCGATGCGCTGCGTTCGACGGCGCGCGGGTTCGGGCTCGATGCACCGGCGCCGACGATCCCGCTGCAGGTGGTCGAGTCCGGCGTCGGGCCCATCCCCGACGCCGCCGCGCTGGGCATGTCGAGCATCGGGCAGAAGGACGTCGCGCTCACACCCCTGCAGAACGCCCAGATCGCCGCGGCCATCGCCAACAAAGGAGTGGCGATGAAGCCGTACCTGGTCGATAACCTGAAGGGACCGGACCTCACGAACATCGCCACGACGGCGCCGCAGGAGCAGCGCCGGGCGGTGTCGGAGCAGGTCGCCGATACACTGACGGACTTGATGGTCGCCGCCGAGCAGGTGACTCAGCAGAAGGGAGCCATCGCCGGCGTGCAGATCGCATCCAAGACCGGCACAGCGGAGCACGGTACCGACCCACGCAACACCCCTCCGCATGCCTGGTACATCGCCTTCGCCCCGGCCCAGGCCCCCAAGGTGGCGGTCGCGGTTCTGGTCGAGAACGGCGGTAACCGGCTGTCGGCGACCGGCGGCGCGCTGGCCGCTCCGATCGGCCGGGCCACGATCGCCGCTGCCCTGCGGGAGGGCTCATGACAGCCCGGCAGCAGGCGGTCCGTGAAGCATGTGACCGGGGGGCCGTATGACGGCTCGCGTAGGAGTGACACTGTCGGGGCGCTACCGGTTGAAGCGGTTGATCGCCACCGGCGGCATGGGACAGGTCTGGGAGGCCGTGGACTCCCGGCTGGGCCGCAGTGTCGCGGTGAAGGTGCTCAAGGCCGAGTACTCCACCGACCCCGAGTTCGTCGAACGGTTCCGCGCCGAGGCCCGCACCGTCGCCATGCTCAACCATCCCGGCATCGCCAGCGTGTACGACTACGGCGAGACCGACATGGACGGTGAGGGGCGCACCGCCTACCTGGTGATGGAGCTCGTCAACGGTGAACCGCTGAACTCGGTGCTCAAACGGACCGGCAGGCTGTCGCTGCGCCACGCGCTCGACATGCTCGAGCAGACGGGCCGGGCCCTGCAGGTCGCCCACACGGCGGGGCTGGTACACCGCGACGTGAAGCCGGGCAACATCCTGATCACGCCGACGGGCCAGGTCAAGCTCACCGACTTCGGCATCGCCAAGGCCGTCGACGCCGCTCCCGTCACGCAGACCGGCATGGTGATGGGCACCGCCCAGTACATCGCCCCCGAGCAGGCGCTGGGACACGACGCCACCGCGGCCAGCGATGTGTACGCGCTGGGAGTCGTTGGCTACGAATCGGTTTCGGGTAAGCGGCCGTTCACCGGTGACGGTGCGCTGACGGTGGCGATGAAGCACATCAAGGAGACGCCGCCGCCGCTTCCCGCCGACCTGCCGCCCAACGTGCGCGAGCTGATCGAGATCACGCTCGTCAAGAACCCCGGCATGCGGTACCGCTCCGGCGGTGCGTTCGCCGACGCGGTGGCAGCGGTGCGCTCCGGACGGCGCCCGCCGCGGCCGAACGCCGCGCCCTCGATCGGACGGGCCGCGCCCACCGCAGTGCCGTCGGCCACGCAGGCCCGCGCCGCCGCCGATATGACCGGGCGCGCCCCGGCCACCGCCGCGCGCCCGCGCCCGGCGACCGGCAGCCATCGCCCTCCCCCGCCGCGGCGGACGTTCTCCTCGGGCCAGCGCGCGCTGTTGTGGGCGGCCGGCGTGCTGGGAGCGTTGGCGATCATCATCGCGATCCTCATCGTGCTCAACGCCCAGGACCGCCAGGACCGGCAAACCCCGCCGCCGACGATCACCAACACGATCACCGAGACCACCCCCTTCGAGTCGCCGGGGGCGCTTCCGGACCGGACCGTCCGCGAAGGCGGTGGCGGTGGTGATGGACAATCAGGGGTAACCACACCGCAGGCGATGACGTCACCGGCAATGCCGCTGGTATCGCCGTCAGCCCCCGCACAGGAGCCCTACCAGCGGTATTCGGCTCCAGAACAGACATTGCAATGACGACCCCGCAACACCTGTCCGACCGCTATGAGCTCGGTGAGATCCTCGGCTTCGGCGGCATGTCCGAGGTCCACCTCGCGCGCGACATCCGGCTGCACCGCGACGTCGCGATCAAGGTGCTGCGCGCCGACCTCGCCCGCGACCCGAGCTTCTATCTGAGGTTCCGCCGCGAGGCCCAGAACGCCGCGGCGCTCAACCACCCGGCGATCGTCGCGGTCTACGACACCGGCGAGGCCGAGACGCCGGCCGGTCCGCTGCCCTACATCGTCATGGAGTACGTCGACGGCGTGACGCTGCGCGACATCGTCCACAACGACGGCCCGATGGAGGCGCGGCGGGCGATCGAGGTGATTGCCGACGCCTGCCAGGCACTGAACTTCAGCCATCAGCACGGCATCATCCACCGCGACGTCAAACCGGCCAACATCATGATCAGCAAGACCGGTGCGGTGAAGGTGATGGACTTCGGCATCGCCCGGGCACTGGCCGACGCCAACAGCGTCACCCAGACCGCGGCGGTGATCGGCACCGCGCAGTACCTGTCGCCCGAACAGGCCCGCGGCGAGAAGGTCGACGCCCGTTCCGACGTCTACTCGCTGGGCTGCGTGCTCTACGAAATCCTCACCGGGGAGCCACCTTTCATCGGTGACTCGCCGGTGGCGGTGGCCTACCAGCACGTCCGTGAGGATCCGGTACCGCCGTCGCAGCGCAATCCCGCGATCGGCCCCGAACTGGACGCGGTGGTGCTCAAGTCGTTGGCCAAAAACCCCGACAACCGGTATCAGACCGCCGCCGAGATGCGCGCCGATCTGGTCCGGGTGCACAGCGGCGAACAACCGGAAGCGCCCAAGGTGTTCACCGACGCCGAACGCAGCTCGCTGCTGTCGGCGCCGACGGGCCACGAGCGCACCGAGCCGATCGACCCGATGCCCCCGGTGCCGGCCCCCGACGACTCCGACCGCGTCCGTCGCGGCTCGGTCGCCCGGTGGCTGGCTGCGGTCGCGGTGCTGGCCATCCTGACGGTCGTGGTCACCGTCGCGATCAACATGTTCGGCGGAACCACCCGCAGCGTCGAAGTGCCCGACGTCAGCGGTCAGCCGTCGGCGGACGCGATCGCCGAGCTGCAGAACCGCGGATTCAAGACCAGGACCCAACAGCGTCCGGACTCGACGGTGCCTCCCGACCACGTGATCGGCACCGATCCCAGCGCCGACTCGTCGGTCGAAGCGGGCGAGGAGATCACCATCAACGTCTCCACCGGCCCGGAGCAGCGCGAGGTCCCCGACGTCAAAAACCTGTCCTACACCCAGGCGACGGAGCGGCTGAAAGAGGCCGGCTTCGAGAAGTTCAAATCGTCATCGTCGCCGTCGACACCCGAGCTGAAGGACAAGGTGCTCGGCACCAATCCCCCGGCCAACCAGACGTCCGCGATCACCAACGAGATCACGATCATCGTCGGTTCCGGTCCGCAGAGCCGTCCCGTACCGAGCGTCGAGAATCAGCCGGAGGCGCCGGCGCGTCAGATCCTGACCGCCGCCGGGTTCACCAATGTGGTGTCTGTCCAAATCGACAGCCCCGAACCGTGCGGACAGGTCATCGGCACCCTGCCTACGGCCGGCCAGGACACGGCGGTCGACGCGCCCATCCAGCTGCAGCTGTCGGCGTGCAACCAGTTCCTGATGCCCGACCTGCGGGGCATGTTCTGGACGGACGCGGAGCCGCGGCTACGCGCGCTGGGCTGGACGGGCTTCCTGGACAAGGGCGCCGACGTGCAGAACAGCGGTCAGCGCACCAACGCGGTGGTGACTCAGAACCCGGCGCCGGGTAGCGGCGTCAACTTCGGGGACACGATCACGCTGAGCTTCGCGTCGTAGTCGCTTCCCGGCCGGCGGCGATAGCGCTGGAGACTTCGTCTTCGAGCTGCCGAACCAGGGACTCGGTGGGCGCGGCGCCGCAGTAGCTCAGCCAGTTCGCCAGCATCCGGTGACCACCCTCGGTCAGGATCGACTCGGGATGGAATTGCACGCCGTGGATCGGCAGCCCGACATGGCGCACAGCCATGATGACGCCGCCTTCAGTGCGCGCGATGACCTCGAGTTCGTCGGGCACCGTATCGGGCAGGATCGTCAGTGAGTGGTACCTGGTGGCGGTGAACGGATTCGGAAGCCCTTGCATCACACCGGAATTCGTGTGGTGGACGACGCTGGTCTTACCGTGCAGCAGTTCGGGTGCGCGGTCCACGGTGCCGCCGAACGCGACCCCGATCGCCTGGTGCCCGAGGCAGACGCCCAGCAGCGGGGTACCGGCCGTGGCGCACGCCTTGACGAGCGGGATCGAGGCGCCCGCCCGCTCGGGCGTGCCGGGGCCGGGGGACAGCAGCACTCCGTCGAAATCAGCGGCGGCCTTGGCGATATCGGCATCGGTGGCCAGTCGGTCGTCGTCGTTGCGCCACACCTGAGCCTGCACCCCGAGCTGACCGAGATACTGCACCAGGTTGAACACGAAGCTGTCGTAGTTGTCGACGACCAAGACCTGCATCAGCACAGGTTACTGGTTGCGCGTTCGGCCTACCGGATCGCGCCGGGTGCGACGTGCCACACCGGCGCAGGCCCCGATCAATATCCGATCGGTCCCGCGGGCTTGGCGAATTGCATCCGCAGCGGCTCCTTGTGGCCGACCAGTTCGACCGACGCCCGCGGATCTTCCGAATAACCCAGGCCGAACCGCACCACGTACTGGCGGTAGAGCGTGACAAGGGGAGCAGCCGCCAACGCCGCCTGCATCGCGGGCGCGTCGCCGATCGCGGTGATGACGTACGGCGGACTGTACGTGCGCCCGTTGAGCAGCAGGGTGTTGCCGACGCACCTGGGCGCCGACGTGCCGATGATGCGCTGGTCCTGCATCTGAATGCCCTCGGCCCCCGCGCTCCACAACGCGTTCAGCACGGCGTCGATGTCCTGCTGGTGCACCACGAGGTCGTCGGGGGTGGCGTCGCGGGGGAAGCGGCCCTCGGCGTCGCGTTGCGCGTCGTTGAGCGTGACGACCAGGCCTGGGCCGAGTAGCGGTTCCAGGCCCGCCTCGGCGGCCAGCCGCGCCGAGCGTGCGGTGATCGCGGTCAGGGCCGCATCCGCGCCCGGGCTGCCCCCGTGGTGACTGTCGACGGTCGACACCAGCGCATCGCGTTCTGCGCTGAGCCGGTCCACGGACTGCTGGGTCTCGCGGACCAGGTCGACCAGACGCGGGGCGTCGCTGCGCCGGATCTCGTCGCCGCCGGAGACACCGTGGGTGGCGGCGAGCAGCAGACCGGCGAGCACACAAACCACCGGCACCCCATACCGCCACGTCGTCGACCGCCGACCGACCGCCTGAGGCGTCGGCTTCCGACGATGCGACCGCTGCAACTGGCTTCCTTGACTCTGGTGTGCCGGGCCTGCGTTAGGCTCGTAGGTACATCGTCGCACTCAGTTGTCCCGAAGGTACCCATGCCCAAGTCCAAGGTCCGCAAGAAGAACGACTTCGCCGCCAACCCGGTGAGCCGTACGCCCGTCAAGGTCAAAGCCGGGCCGTCGAGCACCTGGTTCGTCGTGCTATTCGTCAGCCTGATGCTGATCGGCTTGGTCTGGCTGCTGGTCTTCCAGCTGGCGTCCTCGGCCATCCCGTTCCTTGCCGAGCTCGGCCCGTGGAACTACGCGATCGCCTTTGCCTTCATGATTACCGGGTTGTTGCTCACCATGCGGTGGCGCTGAGATCCTTCCCCCAGAAATGAATTCAACCTCGTCGCCTGGCGTTACCCTGCCAGCAACCGTTCGGTAATCGGATCACACGGATGTGATTCATCCCCATTGGGGATAGCACTTGGGGATAACCGCATATGTCCCGGTGGAAGGGTGTGGAGAACGCGTGCAGCAAACTCAGTGGAGCCCACCCGTCGGTGGCATCGCCGCATGCGCCGTAGGCGGAATTATCTTGGCTAGCCTCGCTGTGAGCCTGATCACAGACCCGCCGGGGCGTCTTCTTGGGGGCGTTGCCGGGGTGGGTTTGCTCGTGTTTGCAATCTTCTCGTGGCGGGCACGACCCAAGCTGGCAATCGAAAATGACGCCCTAGTCAGCCGCGGGTGGTTCGGCACCAGAGTTTTGCCACGCACCGAGATCAAAGTGATCCGGATCACCGAGTTCCGCCGGTTGGCCCGCAAAGTCCGGCTTCTTGAGATCGACACCAACAGCGGCGACCTGATCGTGTTCACCCGTTGGGATCTGGGCACCGACCCGCTCCACGTGCTCGACGCACTGACCCAGGCCGGCTACGCCGGCCCCGGTACCTGAGCGCTCAGATCAGGCGATCGTGATCGAATCGACGACCACCGGATCGGTCGGACGGTCGCTGCGGTCGGTCGCGGTGGTCGCGATGGCGTCGACGACCTTCTGCGATTCCGGGTCGACGACCTCGCCGAAGATCGTGTGCTTGCGATTGAGGTGCGGGGTCTTGGTGACCGTGATGAAGAACTGCGAGCCGTTGGTGCCGGGTCCTGCGTTGGCCATGGCCAGCAGGTAGGGCCGGTCGAACTGCAACTCGGGGTGGAACTCGTCTTCGAACTTGTAGCCCGGCCCGCCGCGACCCGTACCGGTGGGGTCGCCGCCCTGGATCATGAAGCCGTCGATGATGCGGTGGAAGACCACGCCGTCGTAGAAGGGTCCGGACGTGCCGCCCGATGCGTTCTCACCGCTGTAGTCCTTGGTTCCCTGCGCAAGGCCGACGAAGTTGGCCACGGTCTTGGGCGCGTGGTTACCGAAGAGTGCGATCTTGATGTCGCCGCGGTTGGTGTGCAGTGTCGCGGTCGCTGTCTGAATGGGGCTCGTCACGGGATGTCAGTGTGCCACGCCGCCTTCGGCGCCCTTCCGGCACCGTTGGGTTCGGGTAAATGGCAGGCTGTTGTGGTCGCACCCCGGCCGCGAGAAAGGCACGCCCATGAGCACCAGGACCGAGATCCGGTTGACCCCCGGCCAGCGGTTGAGCCGCGGCCTGAAGTACACGGCGGTCGGGCCGGTCGATGTCACGCGCGGGGCTCTGGGTCTCGGGGTCAACGGTGCACAGTCGTCGGCGGCGTGGGTGGGGGACCGGTATCGCCGGGGCCGCATCAAAGCTCAGCTGAGCGAGGACCTGGCCGCCGCGCAACAGGCGATCGCGCAGGAGCTCGTCGCAGCACAGGAAGCCGTTTCCCAGGTTTTGCAGGGGACGGCTCCCACGCGTGCGGCCAAGACCCGACAGCGCAGACGCCGGCTGGTGTTGGCGGCGGCCGGTGTCGTCGCGGTGGCCGGGGGAGCGGTGGCGTTCTCCATCGTGCGCCGGTCGACGCAGCCCGAGCCCTCGCCGCTGCCGCCGAGTGTGGAAGTGACGCCGAAACCCTGAGCAATCTCAGGGTCGGCCGGGAATCGAAGTGGAGCCTAGGAGAATCGAACTCCTGACATCTACCTTGCAAAGGTAGCGCTCTACCAACTGAGCTAAGGCCCCTGGTCTGCAGGCGGCGCATCGGGCGCCGCGTGCCACACCTCGATGCCGTGGCGCGAGCGCCAGACCGCGACGTAGACTGCCGCGACGATCGCCGTGGCGATCAGCAGCACCCGCCTCATGGTGTGAACCTTTCCGTGGGGCTAGGAGGACTCGAACCTCCGACCTCTTCGTTATCAGCGAAGCGCTCTAACCGCCTGAGCTATAGCCCCGTACCGGCTCCGATGGCCGAGCGACGAGATTACCGCAATCGTGGGCTCGCGCCCAAACCGCGGTGTACGCCTCAGTTTTGTCGGCGAGCCGACAATCAGTCCCGTCGGCGAGCCGACAATCAATCCCGGTCGGCGAGCGTGACTTCCACGCCGCCGACCAAGTCCGTGGTCAGGTTGTAGATGAACGCGCCGATGGTCGCCATCGCGGTCAGCAGGACGATGTTGACCAGCCCGATCAGCGTGGCACCGCCGAAGATGGTTCCGCTGGACACCAGCTCACCGCCGGAACCACCGCCCGCGCTGGTGAGCAGGTCGCCGACGTTGGTGTTCAACTTGCTCCACACGCCCATCCCGCCGAGCACGAGGTACAGGAACGCGACGGCGATCATCCACACGAAGAACAGCGCGACCGACAGCACCGCCGACACCTTCAGCGTGCTCCACGGGTCGATCCGGCGGATCTGCATGCTGGCCCGCACCGGACCTTTGTGCCGCGCGCCGACCTGGACGCGGGCGGCGGACGGGGGCCGGCTTCCCGGTTCCGGGTGCGGGCGGTCGGCGGGCTTGCGCTGCTGCGCCGGGCGCGGCATCGGCCCGGACAGGTCCGGTAGCTCGCTGGCGTACGCCTCAGGCCGTGGTGACTCGGGCCGCTCGCTGCGCGCCGGCACCTCTTCGGTCGGCGTCGAACCGCCCACCATGTAGCGGTTCGGTCGGCCACCGACATTCGGGGAGTTGTTCGGATTGCCGCGCTGGTCCTCGGCCGTCCGCTCGGGTGGAAGCCCGTCGTCGCCCTGGCTACCCTCGCGCGGGCCCGGCCCAGGAGCCCGCCTCGGTGGCTCCGGAGGCCGCTGACCCGGCTGCGCGGTCCGCGCCGCGGGGCCGCGCTGCCATGGCGGCACCTCGGCGCGGTCGGGAACCTCGGACCGCGTGCCGAGGGCGTCCTGGTTGGTCGCGGAGCCGTTGGCGCCGCCTGGACTGTCGCCCCCGCGGGGGCGTCCCGGCTCGTTCGGTGAACTCACCTACGGCTCCTCACTGGTCCCGTCCCCGGATCAGGCACCGGGGTCGGTGTTGACCTCGTCGGTGCTGTCGCCTTCCTCCGCGTTGCGCGCGATGGCTATCAGTGTCGTGCCCTCACCCAGGTTCATCAACCGAACGCCCTTGGTTTGCCGCCCGGCCTTGCGAACCTGGCGAGCCGCCGTCCGGATGACGCCCCCACCGGAGGTGATGGCGTACAACTCTGTGTCGTCATCGACGATCAACGCACCTACAAGATTGCCACGGCGCTTGTCGAATTGGATCGTCAGTACCCCTTTACCGCCGCGGCCCTGCACCGGGTACTCCTCGATCGCGGTGCGCTTGGCGTATCCGCCGGAGGTCGCGACCAGCAGATACGTATCCGGCCGCACCACGTTCAGCGACAGCAGCTCGTCGTCGGTGTTGAACCGCATGCCCTGCACACCGGAGGTCGCCCGACCCATCGGCCGCAGCGCCTCGTCGGTTGCCGAGAACCGGATGGATTGACCCTTGGCCGACACCAGCAGCAGGTCGTCGTCGGCCGAGCACAACACTGCACCCACGAGTTCGTCGCCGTCGCGCAGGTTGATCGCGACGATTCCGCCGGAGCGGTTGGAGTCGAAGTCGACCAGCCGTGACTTCTTCACCAGACCGTTGCGGGTGGCCAACACCAGGTACGGCGCATCCTCGTAGGTCTTGAGCTGGATGACCTGCGCGATCCGCTCTTCGGGCTGGAACGCCAGCAGGTTCGCCACATGCTGGCCCCGCGCGGTGCGCGACGCCTCGGGCAGTTCGTATGCCTTGGCGCGATAGACCCGGCCCTGAGTGGTGAAGAACAGGATCCAGTCGTGCGTCGAGCAGACGAAGAAGTGGTTGACGATGTCGTCCTGCTTGAGTCCGGCGCCCTGCACGCCCTTGCCGCCGCGCTTCTGGCTGCGGTACAGGTCGGTCTTGGTGCGCTTGGCGTAGCCGGTCTCGGTGATCGTGACGACGACGTCCTCGCGGGCGATCAGATCCTCGTCGGCGACCTCACCGTCGGCGGCCACGATCCGGGTGCGCCGGTCGTCGCCGTACTTGTCGACGATCTCTTTGAGCTCGTCGCGCACGATCGCGCGCTGCCGCTCGGGCTTGGCCAGGATGTCCTCGAGGTCGGCGATCTCGGCCTCGATCTTGGCCAGATCGTCGACGATGCGCTGCCGTTCCAGAGCGGCCAAGCGACGCAGCTGCATGTCCAGGATCGCCTGGGCCTGAATGTCGTCGATGTCGAGCAGCTCGATCAGGCCTTGGCGCGCCACGTCGACGGTCTCCGACGCCCGGATCAACGCGATCACCTCGTCGAGCGCGTCGAGCGCCTTGACCAGGCCGCGCAGGATGTGGGCCCGCTCGTTGGCCTTGCGCAACCGATATCGGGTGCGCCGCACGATCACGTCGAGTTGGTGATTGACGTAATGGCGGATCAGCTGGTCGAGGCGCAACGTCCGCGGCACGCCGTCGACGATGGACAGCATGTTGGCCCCGAAGCTGGTCTGCAGCTGGGTGTGCTTGTAGAGGTTGTTGAGCACCACCTTGGCGACCGCATCGCGCTTGATCTCGATGACGATGCGCAGCCCGACGCGGTCGCTGGACTGGTCTTCGATGTTGGAAATCCCGCCGAGCTTGCCGTCACGGACCTGTTCGGCGACCGAGGTGATGAAGTTGTCGTGGTTGACCTGATACGGCAGCTCGGTGATGACGATGCCGGTGCGGCCGCGGCTGTCCTCCTCGATCTCCACGACACCGCGCATGCGCACCGATCCGCGGCCGGTGGTGTACATGTCGCTGATGCCCTGCGACCCCACGATCAGACCCGAAGTGGGGAAGTCCGGACCTTTGACGCGTTCGGTGACGGCGGCCAGCGTGGCCTCCTCGTCGGCGTCGAAGTTCTCCAGACACCAGTACACCGCGTCGGCCAGCTCACGCAGGTTGTGCGGCGGAATGTTGGTGGCCATACCGACGGCGATACCGCCCGAACCGTTGGCCAACAGGTTGGGGAACCGGCTCGGCAGAACCGTGGGCTCCTGCACCCGCCCGTCGTAGTTCGGGATGAAATCGACTGTCTCCTCGTCGATTTCGCGCAGCATCTCCATGGCCAGGGGAGTGAGCCGCGCCTCGGTGTACCTCATGGCGGCCGGCGGGTCGTTGCCCGGCGAGCCAAAGTTGCCCTGCCCGTCGACCAGCGGGTAACGCAGTGACCATGGCTGGGCCATCCGGACCAGGGTGTCGTAAATCGACGCGTCACCGTGCGGGTGATAGTTACCCATCGTTTCGGCAACGGAGCGTGCGGATTTCGCGTGGCTGCGGTCCGGACGGAAGCCGGAGTCGAACATCGCATACAGCACTCGCCGGTGCACGGGCTTGAGGCCATCGCGCACCTCGGGCAGCGCGCGCCCGACGATCACGCTCATCGCGTAGTCGATGTAGCTGCGCTGCATCTCCTGCTGGATGTCGACCGGTTCGATGCGGTCGCCTGCTTCGTCGCCGGGCGGCAACGTCGTGTCAGTCATCAGTCAGCCTTAGTATCGGGTTGAATTTGCGACGGTGTCCTTGCCGCTAAACATCCAGGAAGCGAACGTCTTTGGCATTTCGGGTGATGAAGCTGCGGCGAGCCTCGACGTCCTCGCCCATCAGGATCGAGAACAGCTCGTCGGCGGCCGCCGCGTCGTCGAGCGTCACCTGCCGCAGCACCCGCACCGACGGGTCCATCGTCGTCTCCCACAGCTCCTTGGCGTCCATCTCGCCCAGACCCTTGTAGCGCTGGATGCCGTCGTCGGGGTTGATCTTCTTGCCCGCCTTGCGACCCGCCTCGAGCAACCCATCGCGCTCGCGGTCGGAGTAGGCGAATTCCGGCTCGCTGCGCTGCCACTTGAGCTTGTACAGCGGCGGCTGCGCCAGGAACACGTGGCCGTTCTCGATGAGCGGCTTCATGAATCGGAACAACAGCGTCAGCAGCAGCGTCGAGATGTGCTGGCCGTCGACATCGGCGTCGGCCATCAACACAATCTTGTGATAGCGCAGTTTCGAGATGTCGAACTCGTCGTGGATGCCGGTACCCAACGCGGTGATGATCGCCTGGACTTCGGTGTTTTTGAGCACCCGGTCGATACGGGCCTTCTCGACGTTGATGATCTTGCCGCGCAGCGGCAGGATCGCCTGAAACATCGAGTCACGGCCGCTCTTGGCCGAGCCGCCTGCCGAATCACCCTCCACCACATACAGTTCAGACTTGCGCGGGTCGGTGGAGCGGCAGTCGGCGAGCTTGCCGGGCAGCCCGCCGATGTCGGTGGCGCTCTTGCGGCGCACCAACTCCCGCGCCTTACGCGCAGCGATCCGGGCCTGCGCCGACGAAACCGCCTTGTTGACAACGGTCTTGGCCTCGGCGGGGTTGGCGTCGAACCAGTGCGTCAACTCCTCGTTGCAGATCTTCTGCACGAATGACTTGACCTCGGTGTTGCCGAGTTTCGTCTTGGTCTGGCCTTCGAACTGCGGTTCGGCGACCTTCACCGAGATCACCGCGGCCAGCCCCTCTCGGATGTCGTCACCGGTGAGGTTCGGGTCCTTGTCCTTGAGGAGCTTCTTGTCCTTGGCGTACTTGTTGACCACCGACGTCAGTGCGGCCCGGAAGCCTTCCTCGTGGGTACCGCCCTCGTGGGTGTTGATGGTGTTGGCGAAGGTGTGCACCGACTCGGAATAGCCCGCGTTCCACTGCATCGCGATCTCGACCTCGTGGCCGGGACCCTTGCCGTCGAAGTCGATGATGCTCTGCTGGATCGCCGTCTTCGTTCGGTTGATGTGCTTGACGAAGTCCACCAGACCGCCGGGGTAGTGGAAGACACGGTGCTTGACCTTGTGCGGCTTCGAGTTCTCGGCGGCCTTCTCGTCGGCGGTCTTGGGCGCCTCGGCGGTGTCGCTGACCACCTCGTCGACGACCTCTTCGGCGGTCACCCGCTCGTCGGTCAGCTCGATGGTCAGGCCCTTGTTGAGGAACGCCTGCTCCTGCAGCCGGCGAGCGACTGTCTCGAAGTCGTATTCGGTGGTCTCGAAGATGTCCGGGTCGGCCCAGAACCGCACCGTCGTGCCGGTCTCCTTGGTCTTGCCGCCCTGCTTGAGCTCACCGGGCACCGAGCGGTCGTAGTACTGGAACCACTCGTAGCCGTCCCGCAGGATCGTCACCTCGACCCGCCTGGACAGCGCGTTGACCACCGAGACACCGACACCGTGCAGACCGCCAGAAACCGCATAGCCGCTGTTCTCGCCGCCGAACTTGCCTCCTGCGTGCAGTTGGGTCATGACCACGTCGACGGTCGGGATACCCGCCTGCTTGTGCTTCTCGACCGGGATGCCGCGCCCGTCATCGGTCACGCTGACGCTGCCGTCGGCGAGGATCTTCACGTCCACCCGGGTGGCGTAGCCGGCCATCGCCTCGTCGATCGCGTTGTCGACGACCTCCCAGATCAGGTGATGCAGACCACGCTCGCCGGTGGACCCGATGTACATGCCCGGACGTTTGCGGACGGCTTCGAGACCCTCGAGAATGGTGATTGCATCGGCGCCGTACTCCTTCGGAGCACTCTTCTTCTGGGCAGCCACGTTGGACGGGTCTCCTTGGTCTCTTGCCGGGGAAGGCTGGCGAGGCGGTCGACCACCGCCTGCGGATCTGCTTCCATCCTACCGGCAGAGCTTGACAGCACCGACTCTGAGGCGGCGTTTCTGCACACCTATTTGGGCCGCCTGTGGAATTTCTCGATCTCGGGTGCCTGAAGACGCTTGAGAACTAGGATTGCGGCGTTCTCGCGCCATTCAGGCAACGGCGGTTCCCGCCACTATCCATATGTGTCGCGTGGTCCTCTGCCGGCGATGTGATAGCGGCCCTTGCGCCACGACGGCGCGACCGGGCCGACGATTTTGAGCGATTTGACGACGCCGTCGCCCACCGCGTCCGCGATCTTGGCCAGCACCTGCGCCTGCACCATCCGCAACTGCGTCGCCCACGCGGTGGACTCCGCGGAGATGGTCAGCACACCCTCCTTGAGTGAGGTGGGCGTCGCGTGCGCGGCGATGCCCTCACCGACCACGCCGGGCCAGCGGCCGAACACCGCACCCTCGGCGACGCGGCCGGACCATCCGCGGTTGCGGGCCAGGTCACTGGCCGCAGGTCCGAAGGGCTGGGGATCGCGTGAGTCCGGGCCAGGGCCCGACCACCGCCGACGACTGTTACCGGCGATCCTTCGAGGTGCCGCACCGCGCCCGCGCCCGACTTCCTTACCTTGGCTGCGCGCCGCACCGCGCGCCTCCTCGAGCGTGCGCCGGACCAGATCCATACCGCGCAGGTTGGCCAGGTGCTCGGGCGGCTTGACTTCATCGTCGGGCGACGTCACGGCTCCACCACCGAGATTCGTCCGGAATCCTCGTCGCGCATCGTCACTCCAATCCTGCGCGCATCCCAGTCGGCCGGGACGTCCTCTGAGACCGCCGCGGTGACCAAGACCTGCTCGGCCGAGGCCGCGACGGCGGCCAGTGCCTGCCTGCGCGCCTTGTCCAGTTCGGCGAACACATCGTCGAGCAACAACACCGGATCGCTCCCTTCGGCGCGTAGCAGTTCGTAGGCGGCCAGCCGCAGCGACAACGCCATCGACCATGATTCCCCATGGCTGGCAAAGCCTTTGGCGACCTGATCGCCCAACCGCAGTTCGAGGTCGTCGCGGTGCGGGCCCACCAGACACACGCCGCGTTCCAGTTCGGCATCCCGCCGGCGTGCCAACGCATCGAGCAGCGCGGCCTCGAACATCTCCGCGTCAGCCGTGCCCACCGCCGCCTCTGCCTCCACCATGTCCACACTGCTGCGGTAACGAATCGCCGCAGGCCGCGACGAGGGCGCCAGCAGTTGATATGCCTTCTCCACCTCCGGTGCCAGTTGGTTGACCAGATCCACCCGTGCTGCGATGAGCTTCGCGCCCTTCTCGGCGAGGTGGCCGTCCCACACATCGAGGGTGTCGAAAACGCCTCGGTCACCGCGGAATCGAGCGCCGGATGCCGTCTTCAGCAGCGCGGTCCGCTGGCGCAGCACCTTGTCGTAGTCCGCGCGGATCGCGGCGACCTGCGGGCGCCGGGTGGTGGCGAGTTCGTCCAGATAGCGGCGCCGCTCACCGGGGTCGCCACGCACCAGCGCCAGGTCCTCCGGCGCGAACAGCACAGCCCTCAGCACGCCGAGAATCTCGCGGGCGGAGCGAACGGGGGAGCGGTTGATACGTGCCTTATTGGCACGCCCGGCCGTGATCTCCAGGTCCACCGACAGTTCCCGGCCTTCGTTGACGACGATGGTCGACACCACCGCGCGTTCGGCACCGGTCCGGATCAGAGGAGCGTCGGTGGCGACTCGGTGTGATCCAAGCGTCGACGAATACCACAGCGCCTCAACGATATTCGTCTTACCGAAGCCGTTCGGACCGACGAACACAGTGCGGCCTGGTTCGAGATCCAGTTCGAGGCGCGGCCACGATCGAAAGTCGGTCAACGCCAGGCGGCGGACGTACACGACGCGGCCGCCTACCCCGACTCGCTGACCCGCTTGACCGCGTGCCCACCGAACTGGTTGCGCAGAGCAGAGACCGCCTTCATCGCTGGCGAGTCCTCCTGCCGCGAGGCGAACCGTGCGAACAGCGACGCCGCGATCACCGGCATCGGCACCCGATGGCTGATGGCTTCCTCGACGGTCCACCGGCCCTCACCGGAATCCTCGGTGTAGCCGCTGATCTCACCGAATTCCGGGTCTTCCTTCAGCGCCTTGGCAAGCAGCTGCTGCAGCCAGGACCGTACGACGGTTCCGTTGCTCCACGCCTGGATGACGGCTTGGGTGTCGGTGATCAGTTCTTCGGCCGCCAACAGCTCATAGCCCTCGGCGTAGGCCATCATCAAGCCGTACTCGATGCCGTTGTGCACCATTTTCGCGTAGTGGCCCGCACCGACCGGTCCGGCGTGCACGAACCCGTCTTCGCGCGGCCCCGGCGGTCGCAGCGTGTCGAAGATCGGCATCGCGCGTTCGACGTCGGCATCGCTGCCGCCGACCATCAGCCCGTATCCTTCCGTCAGACCCCACACGCCGCCGGAAACACCGGCGTCGATGAAGGTGATTCCCTTGTCGCCCAACAGTTTCGCGTGCGGGCCGTCCTCGGTGTAGCGCGAATTGCCACCGTCGATGACCAAATCACCTTCGCCGAGCTCTTCGGCGAGGGCGGCGATGGTGTCGTGGGTGATCGGTCCCGAGGGCACCATGACCCACACCACCCGCGGGGCGACGAGGGCCTCGGCCAGCGCCGCGAGCGTGGGCACGTCGGTCACTTCCGGTCTCGGGTCATAACCGACGACCTCATGGCCTCCTTCGCGCAGACGCTCGCGCATGTTGAAGCCCATTTTGCCGAGACCGACCAGGCCGAGTTGCATGTGTGCGCCCCTTCCGTGGCGTCGGGCCGGTCAGCCAGGTAGCCGCACCGGCATCAGCAGGTAGACGTAATCGGTCTGCTGGGCGGGGAACGGTCCCGTCGCGCCGACATCTGCGTCGTCGTCATTGGCCGGACGCAACACCGCGGGACGGCTGGGCGTCGTGAAACCGAAGGTGACCCGCTCGGAATGCAACGAGCTCAGGCCGTCCGTCAGATACGTGGGGTTGAACGCGATGGTCAGTGGATCACCTGCGAAGCTGACCGGAAGATCCTCCTCCGCGCGGCCCACGTCGTCGGCGCCCGCCGACAGGTGCAGCGAGTCCTCGGAGAATTCCATCCGCACCTGGGCGCCGCGGTCAGCCACCAGCGCCACACGCTTGATGGCCTCGGTGAGTTCACCGACCCCGATTGTGGCCATCGCGGTGTGCTCGGTGGGCAGAAGCTGCCGGAATTTCGGGAACTCCGCATCGAGCAGACGAGTGGTGCTGCGCTTGCCCCCGCTGCTGATACCGAGGAGGCCTTCCTTGCCGACCGCCGATCCGGCACCCAGCGACAGGTGCACGTCGCCACCATCGGAGCCGGCTTTGGCCGCTTCCGAAAGTGTCTTGGCGGGCACCAGCACAGCGGCTTCCAGGTCAGGCCCGGCCGTGGACCACGTCAACTCGCGAACCGCGAGCCGGAACCGGTCGGTGGCGGCCAAAACGACCTTCTCCCCGGCGATTTCGACGCGGATACCGGTCAACATCGGCAACGTGTCATCGCGGCCGGCCGCGACGGCGACCTGGCCGATCGCTTCGGAGAAAAGTTCGGCGGACACGACGCCGGTCTCGTCGGGCAGTGCGGGCAACGTGGGGTAATCCTCGACGGCCATCGTCGGTAGCGAGAAGCGCGAACTACCGCACGTCAGCGACACCCGCGTGCCGTCGACGCTGACGTCGATCGGTTTGGCGGGCAACGCCCGGGTGATGTCGGACAACAGCCGACCGGAAACCAAAACGCTGCCTGGTGAAGCGATCTCGGCGGGCACCCGCACCTCGGCGGAAACCTCGTAGTCGAATCCGGAGATCATCAACCCGTCCTCGGAGCCGGTCAGCAGGACGCCGGCGAGCACTGGGACCGTGGGCCTGGTGGGCAGATTGCGGGCCACCCATGCCACGGCTTCGGCGAAGTCTTCACGTACCAGACGGAACTTCAGATCGGTGACACCAACTGTTGTCGTCGCCACGTCCATAGGGTCCCTTCGATCACAATCACGACAAGCCTCAAACAGCGGTTTCCCGGTGTCTCACCACGCGTCTCAACGATGCGTCCCCGACGACGGTAACGGCTGTGCTGAATCACCGTAGAGCTTTCCGCCCCAACTTGAAAGCTAATCGATCGGGGTGACATCGAGGCCCTCCGGCCGATGGGACCGTCGGTGTTTCCGTGCTTCCCCAAGAGCCTTCTTCGAAGGTGATTCTTCAGAGATATACAAGCAACAGTATTAGGGCCTGTGGAGGCTGGGGATGAATACATGTCGGCGCTGCTTACAGGGGTGGGCGGCTGTGAGGTAACTGTGGATGACCCCGGCGCCGGATGGGACGAACTGTGGAGATGCTGGAGGGTGTGTAGCAATCGGCTGGCAGTTCGGCGGTTGATCCCAGGTTCTCCACACCGGTGTGCACAACGCTTCCCTGTGACTGGTGATGCCGGCGGTACAGAAGATTTTTGGCGAAATTTCTGTTGGGACGGCCGTATCCGGACGCGAATGAGCGCGACAGGAGGGGAGTGGGGGCGAAGTGAGTCAGCGCTTGGAGCGTTGACGGATGCGCGTCGTGAGTTCTTTGACGTGATCGAAGACCTCACGCCGCTCGGCCATCTCGCCGCGAATCTTCTTCTCCGCGTACATCACGGTGGTGTGGTCACGGCCGAACGCCTGTCCGATCTTCGGCAGGGACAGGTCGGTCAGCTCGCGGCACAGATACATGGCGATCTGTCGCGATTGTGCGAGCGCGCGGGTCTTACCGGGGCCGCGTAACTCCTCGACCGTCGTCTCGAAGTACTCGGCGGTGGCGGCCATGATCGCCGCGGTGCTGATCTGCATGGTGCTGGCATCGGAGATCAGATCGCGGAGCACGATCTCGGCCAGCGACTTGTCGATCGCGGTCTTGTTCAACGATGCGAACGCGGTGACCCGGATCAGGGCGCCTTCGAGTTCGCGGATGTTGCGCTCGATGCTGCTGGCGATGAGCTCGAGGACGTCGTCGGGCACATCGAGACGATCCATCTGGGCCTTCTTGCGCAGGATTGCGATGCGCGTCTCCAGCTCCGGGGGTTGGACGTCGGTGATCAGTCCCCACTCGAAGCGGGTGCGCAGCCGGTCCTCGAGGGTGGCCAACTGCTTGGGGGGCCGGTCCGAGGAGATCACGATCTGCTTGTTGGCGTTGTGCAGCGTGTTGAAGGTATGGAAGAACTCCTCCTGGATACCTTCCTTGCCCTCGATGAACTGGATGTCGTCGACCAACAACACGTCGATGTCGCGGTAGCTGCGCTTGAACGAAGCCTTCCGGTCGTCGCGCAGCGAGTTGATGAAGTCGTTGGTGAATTCCTCGGTCGACACGTACTTGACGCGCATCCCGGGGAACAGCCGCTGGGCGTAGTTGCCCGCCGCGTGCAGCAGGTGGGTCTTGCCCAGCCCGGACTCACCCCAGATGAACAACGGGTTGTACGCACGCGCGGGTGCCTCGGCGATCGCGAGCGTAGCCGCGTGAGCAAACCGATTCGAGGCGCCGATGACGAACGTGTCGAAGGTGTAGCGCCGGTTGAGGTTGACCGCCGTCGGGTCGTCAGTGAGCGTGTTCGGTGGCCGGCTGGTGAAGTAGGTCGGCCAACTTTCCTCGGCGCTGGCCCTGGCTTCGAGATCCTCGTCGACTTCGTCGGGTTCACCGACGGCCGAGAGTCCGCTGAGCGGACCATCGGTGTCGTCGGGCCCGGGGTCGGCAATGCGCACACCGAGTTCGACGCGCTGTCCGAGCTGGCGGCTCAGCGCGGTGATGATCGGCTCCCGCAGATGGCGTTCGATCTCGTTCTGCACAAACGGGGTGGGGACCGACAGCAGGGCAAAGCCCTCGGTGATCACAAGGGGTTTGACCAGCTTCAACCAGGCTCTTTGCTGAGGAGTGAGGCCCGGGCCCGCCATATCGCCACCCGCACCTGCGGGGCTGCCGTTGAGTTCGGCGACCACCGTGTTCCACACGGCCACGAACGGGGGGTCGGGGTCAGCTGTCAACGACGACTACCCCCTTGCGGCCGGCCCAGAGACGACCAAAGGAACGATGACGATCTGTCCACAAAGTTATCCACAGGCTGTGGAGACTGGACAGTCGTCGTCGTTCTGTTTTCTACCGGCGGGGAGGCCGCGGGTCGGGCCACATCACAGATGTGAGGCATCCTGTGGGCTCACGACTGGTCGGGCATCCTCGCTTCGTTGTCCGTCGCCGTTTCGTTATCGAACGGCACTGGCAGAAGCTAACAGTTTTCTTCGCGGGTGCCAACCGTTCTGCAACATTGCATGGACGGATATTTTTCGCTGTTGGTCGGCGGTGACGCGTGTTGCAAATGTGGCTGTCCACACTGACATTCGGCCAGGTTTGACCCAGCGAAAACTCCTCAGTACCCTCGAACAGTCGCCCGTACGAGGTGATACGGCTGCGACCCGGGCATCGACCGGGGACCGCGCCGGCTAGCAAGATGGACGAGCTTACCAACGGCAACTGCGTCCAAACCGATTCGTACGTCGTCGGTGGGGGCTGCGGGTGCCAGACGCAACAAGGAGACAGCCGTGGCCAAGGGCAAGCGGACCTTCCAGCCGAACAACCGGCGCCGGGCGCGCGTGCATGGCTTCCGGCTGCGGATGCGCACCCGGGCAGGCCGTGCGATCGTCACGAACCGCCGGAGCAAGGGTCGGCGCAAGCTGACTGCGTGACTCCCACGTGACTTCGAGCGGGAGTTGACGCTGGTGCTTCCGGCGCGGTACCGCATGACCCGGTCAGCGGAGTTCGGGAACACGGTCAGCCGAGGGGTGCGCGCAGTGCAGCCCGATCTCGTCGTGCACGCCCTGCGGTCCGACGAGCCCTCAGAGCCCGGACCGCGGATCGGGCTGGTCGTCTCGAAAGCCGTCGGCACCGCGGTGCAACGCCATCGCGTCGCCCGGCGGCTGCGCCACGTTGCGCGATCCCTCGTCGATGAGCTGGACCCCGCCGATCGTGTAGTGATCCGCGCACTGCCCAGCAGCCGGCATGCGATATCGGCGCGGCTCGAACAAGAACTGCGGACCGCCCTTCGCCGAGTCAAACCCAAGTCCGAGGCCGCCCGGTGAGGTCGGCGGGGGCGCGGACGGCGCGCGCCGTCATCTTCGTGATTCAGCTGTACCGGCACACCATCTCGCCGTTGCGGCTGCCGACGTGTCGATTCACCCCGACCTGTAGCCAGTACGCCGTCGACGCATTGACCGAGTACGGGCTGGTGGGCGGAGGTTGGCTCGCGACGGTACGGCTGTTGAAATGCGGGCCGTGGCATAGGGGAGGATGGGACCCGATCCCAGAGCGCCCGGCCGCCGGCGGACACGGCGACCAAGACGGTGCGAGCGCTCCCGCGGACGAGTCGCCAGAGGATCGGAACACCACTGCCGACGTCAGTGGCGGCCATCCAGCATTGCGAGCAGGAAGCGAGACGCGTGTTTAACTGGTTCAGCCTCGACATCATCTACTACCCGGTGTCGGCGATCATGTGGGTTTGGTACAAGCTGTTCGCCTTCCTGCTGGGTCCATCGAACTTCTTCGCTTGGGCGCTTTCGGTGATGTTCCTGGTGTTCACCCTGCGCGCGATCCTCTACAAGCCGTTCGTGAAGCAGATCCGGACGACGCGCCAAATGCAGGAGCTGCAGCCGCAGATCAAGGCACTGCAGAAGAAGTACGGCAAGGACCGTCAACGCATGGCGCTGGAGATGCAGAAGCTGCAGAAGGAACACGGGTTCAATCCGATCCTCGGCTGCCTGCCGATGCTCGCTCAGATCCCCGTGTTCATCGGCCTGTTCCACGTGCTGCGGTCGTTCAACCGCACTGGCGGCTACGGGATCGGAGCCCAGCACCTGGACCCGGCGGTGAACCGGTCGCTGCCCAACTACGTGTTCAGCGCCACCGACGTGGGGCACTTCCTGGACGCTCATCTGTTCGGCGCGCCGATCGGTGCGTGGATGATCCAGACGACCGGCCTGGACGCGTTCAAGGAATTCAACCGAGCATCCGTGATCGCCGTTGGTGTGCCGATCATGATAATGGCCGGCGTGGCGACGTACTTCAACAGCCGGGCCTCGGTGGCGCGGCAGAGCCCCGAAGCGGCAGCCAATCCGCAGACGGCGTTGATGAACAAGCTGGCGCTGTACGTGTTCCCGTTCGGCGTCGTCGCCGGCGGGCCGTTCCTGCCGCTGGCCATCATCATGTACTGGCTCGCGAACAACATCTGGACCTTCGGTCAGCAGCACTATGTGTTCGGCAAGATCGAGAAGGAAGAAGAGGCGAAGAAGCTCGAGGCGCAGGAGCGGCAGGCGAAGAACGCACCACCGCCGGGAGCCAAGCCGAAACGCACCCGTAAGAGTCAGGCGGGGAACGCTTCCGAGGTTTCCGAGCCGGGGTCGAGCGACGAGTCCGAAAGCAGCGAGGCGGCGTCGGAGAACGGCACGGCGGGCAAGAAGCCGGCGGGCAGTAGCCCGGGCAAGGCAGCGAGCGGCAAGGCAGCGAGCGGTGCAGCGAACCGCACGCCGCGACCCGGCGCGCGGCCCAAGAAACGTAAACGGTGACCGGACGATCCCGGTGGAATGAGGAGAGAAGGACATGACTGACGCCGAGACGACCGAGCGCGACGAACTCGTCGATGAGGACTCCAATGCCTCCGCGCCGGTAGCCGAGGACGATCTGGAGGAGAAGCTGGTCGCCGAGGGTGAGATCGCGGGCGACTATCTCGAGGAGTTGTTGGACCTGCTCGACTTCGACGGTGACATCGATCTCGACGTCGAGGGGGACCGCGCGGTCGTGAGCATCGACGGCGGCGACGACCTGAACAAGTTGGTGGGTCGCAAGGGTGAAGTGCTCGACGCCTTGCAGGAACTGACGCGCCTGGCCGTGCACCAGAAGACGGGGGAGCGCAGCCGGCTGATGCTCGACATCGCGCGCTGGCGGCGCCGGCGTCGCGATGAGTTGGCCGCACTCGGCGACAAGGTGGCGCGCCGCGTGCTCGAGACCGGCGAACGCGAAGAGCTGGCCCCGATGACGCCGTTCGAGCGCAAGATCGTGCACGATGCGGTCGCGGCCATCGACGGCGTCCACAGCGAGAGCGAGGGCGTCGAGCCGTCGCGGCGTGTAGTCGTCCTCGCCGACTGACCCAGAGTTACAACTGTGTAGTTCATTGGCGTCGTCGGTCCGACGCGACGATCCGGAGGATGTTTCACGTGAAACATGGGGAGGTGTCGGCGCCGCCGGACGCGGCAGCCTCCTTGTTCGGGGAGCGCCTCGACCGGATCCAGCGGTACGCCGCGACCCTTGCGGGTGCGGGCGTCGAACGCGGGCTGATCGGTCCGCGGGAAGTCGAGCGAATTTGGGAGCGCCACATCCTCAACAGTGTGGCGCTGTCCGAACTCGTCGAGCCGGATCAGAGAGTCGCCGACATTGGTAGTGGCGCGGGTCTTCCCGGGATACCGTTGGCGTTGGCCCGACCCGACCTACACGTGACGCTCATCGAACCACTCCTGCGCCGCAGCGAGTTCCTGCGCGAGATGGTCGACGAACTCGGGGTCGACGCGACGGTCGTTCGTGGACGGGCCGAAGAGCCGGGGGTGAGGAAGCAGTTGGGGGAGACGGACGTAGTGGTGTCCAGGGCGGTGGCCTCCCTGGACAGGCTGACTCGATGGAGCATGCCGCTCCTTCGCGTCGACGGCCACATGCTCGCCCTCAAGGGTGAGCGTGCCGAAGAGGAGATCCGCGACCATCGGCGTGTGATGGCGTCGCTCGGCGCGGCCGATGTAAGGGTGATGAGGTGTGGCGCGAACTACTTGGATCCACCCGCGACCGTCGTCGTGGCACGGCGGGAGAAGGCGGTAACGCACCGGCCAACGGGCAGGAGACGAGGATGATGGCGTCACAGAATGGGGTGCCGGCACCTTCGGCACCCGCAGGCCCGGCCGCGAATGTTTCACGTGAAACCGGCGACGTCGCAGTCGGCCTTGCAACGGGAACGGCCGATGTTTCACGTGAAACCTCGCCCGGCACCGCTCCCAAAGAGCAGTGGCCGGAGAAGGCGGCACAGGACCGCTGGGAGGATCCCGCCGGTCTCGATACGCCGATCGGCGCCGAGGCCGAGCGCGCGGTGCGGTTGCTACACGCCGCATCGAAGGGCAGTCTTCCGCGGCCCGACCGGCAGCGCGTGTTCACGATCGCCAATCAGAAGGGCGGGGTCGGCAAGACGACCACGGCCGTCAACATCGCGGCGGCGCTCGCTCTGCAGGGACTGCAGACGCTCGTCATCGACCTCGACCCGCAGGGCAACGCGAGCACGGCATTGGGCATCGAGCACCGGCCGGGCACGCCGTCGTCGTACGAGGTGTTGATCGGAGAGATCCCGCTGCGCGACGCCCTGCAGCGCAGCCCCCACAACGAGCGGCTCTATTGTGTGCCCGCGACCATCGACCTGGCCGGCGCCGAGATCGAGTTGGTGAGCATGGTGGCCCGCGAAGGCCGCCTGCGCACGGCGCTGGCGTCGCTCACGGAGTTCAACTTCGACTACGTGTTCATCGACTGCCCGCCGTCGCTCGGCCTGCTGACCATCAACGCGTTCGTCGCAGCGCCCGAGGTGCTGATCCCGATCCAGTGCGAGTACTACGCACTGGAAGGTGTCGGCCAGCTGATGCGGACCATCGAAATGGTCAAGGCACACCTCAATCCGCAACTCGACGTGACCACGGTGATCCTCACGATGTACGACGGCCGAACCAAACTCGCCGACCAGGTGGCCTCCGATGTGCGCGCCCACTTCGGCGAGAAGGTTCTGCGCACTGTCATCCCGCGCAGCGTCAAAGTGTCCGAGGCGCCCGGTTACGGAATGACGATCCTCGGCTACGACCCGGGCTCGCGCGGTGCGATGAGCTATCTGGATGCCAGCCGCGAGATCGCCGATCGCGGCCAGAATCGAAACAACCGATGAGCGTGTGCGGAGAAAGGCAGAACGTACTGATGAGCGCTTACGCGAAGAGGAGCAGACGATGAGCCAACCCACACGCAAGCGCAGCGGTCTCGGCCGCGGCCTGGCTTCGCTCATCCCCACCGGCCCAGCCGACGGCGACCAGTCCGGACTCGGCCCGCGGATGGGGGACGCCGCCGCCGATGTCGTGATCGGCGGGCCGTCCAACGGCGTGGTGAATGAGGTCGGCGCGGTGTACCGCGAGATCGATCCGGCATCGATCGAGCCGAACCCGCGGCAGCCGCGACAGGTCTTCGACGAGGAGGCGCTGGCCGAGCTCGTCCACTCGATCCGCGAGTTCGGTCTCATGCAGCCGATCGTCGTGCGCCCGCTTCCGCAGCCCGAACCGGGAGGCGCCCGCTTCCAACTCGTGATGGGGGAGCGGCGCTGGCGCGCCGCCCAAGAGGCCGGCCTCGCCACCATCCCGGCGATCGTCCGCGAGACCACCGACGACAGCATGCTGCGCGACGCGTTGTTGGAGAACATCCACCGCGCGCAACTGAACCCGTTGGAGGAGGCGGCCGCCTATCAGCAGCTGCTCGACGAGTTCGAGGTCACCCACGATGAACTGGCGTCGCGAATCGGGCGCTCGCGTCCGGTGATCACGAACATGATCCGGTTGTTGCGCTTGCCCATCGCCGTACAGCGCCGGGTCGCCGCGGGGGTGCTCTCCGCCGGACATGCGCGCGCTCTCCTGTCGCTGGAAGGCGGACCGGAGAAGCAGGAGGAGCTCGCCGCGCGGATCGTCGCCGAGGGGCTGTCCGTGCGAGCGACCGAGGAAGCCGTCACGCTGGCCAACAGTGCGGGCCCGGCGGCGCCGGCGGCGCCGAAGCGCAAGCCGATCAACATGCCGGGCCTCCAGGACGTTGCCGAGCGGCTGTCGACGGCGTTCGATACCCGCGTCACGGTCAGCCTCGGCAAACGCAAGGGCAAGATCGTGGTCGAATTCGGATCGGTCGACGATTTGCAGCGCATAGTCGAACTGATGAGCGCATCCGAACGGTGACCTACCACACCGGGTAATTACGTCACTGTGACACAACCCGCGTCTCATCGGCGTGACCGCCGCCCTTCGAAGGAAACCACCTGTGACACAAAGCGTTTCGCCGCTCCTAGAGAGAGGTACCCGAATCGGAGCGTCGAGGTGTCTCCGCCCTTCTATTCTGGAGGGGCAGCTGTGTACCTCTGCACCGCGTAGGACTCGGGGACTCTAGTGTCGGCACGCATCACGCCTCTACGGCTCGAAGCGTTCGAGCAGTTGCCCAAGCATGCCCGCCGCTGCGTGTATTGGGAGGTCGATCCCTCGACTCTGGGGCGGGATGCGACCGGCGCCGCGGTTCCCGGCGTCGACGATCACCTGTCGGATCCCGAATTCGAGAAAGAGGCATGGCTGTCGATGGTCATGCTCGAATGGGGATCGTGCGGTCAGGTCGCGGTGCAGTGCGCCGAGGGCGAGACCGACGACGGACCCGTCCCGCTGAGCGGAGACGAGGCGTGCCTGGGATACGCGTTCTACGCCCCACCCGGTGCCGTCCCCCGTGCACACCGGTTCCCGACAGCGCCCGTCAGCGCCGACGCCGTCCTACTCACGTCGCTGGGTATCGAATCCGGTGAGGACGCCGAGGGATTGTCGCGGGCGCTGATCTCGGCGGTGGTGGGTGATCTGGTTCGGCGCGGTGCCCGTGCGCTCGAAGCGTTCGCGCACACCACCGAAGTCCGCGAGCTCGCCGAACCGGGAGCGGTGACGCCGACGCTGCGCCCGGTCGTGGAAGTCCTCGGCGACTGCTCGGTCGAACAGTGCGTGCTCGACGCTGATCTACTTCTCGACGCGGGCTTCGTCGTTGTCGCCCAGCACCGGTACTTCCCGCGGCTGCGTCTGGAGTTGGAGCAGGGGTTGGGCTGGAAGGCCGATGTCGAAGCGGCGTTGGAGCGGCTGTTCGAGTTCGCGCAGATTCGCCAGCCGGTCGGGGCGGGTGCGAGTTCGGTGTCTTTGACCGCGATCAGCGGTCAGGACGGGCTGACGCGTCCGGCCTGGTCGACCGAGAGCTCGTGGGCGAGCAGCTCGGCGAACGTGAAAGTGCCTGTGGGACGGTCGTTTTTACCGAGCAGGTAGAGCCGCTTTACAGCGGCGAGCATGCCCTCGGCAATGGCATCGCGGGCCTGTGAGGACACCAGCATGGCCCGGTCGTGCGGGTTGGTGATGTAGCCGACGTCGACCTGCACCGTGGGCATCCGGGTCAGACGCAACAGGTCCCACGTCCGCCCATGTGTGCGGCAATCGCGTAATCCGGTGCGGGCCACCACTTCTCGTTGGATGAAGTCGGCGAGATTGCGGCCGATGGTGGACACCGAGCCGTGTGAGTTCCCGAAGTGGAACGATGCGACACCGTTGGCCCCGGGGCTGGGCTGGGTGGCGCAGCGCAGGCTGATCATCAGGTCGGCGCCGACGGCGTTCGCGGTCGCGGCGCGTTCGGCGTCCGAGGGGGCACGGTTGGCCGGGCGCGACAGGAACGTCTCCATACCGATCGCGGTCATCCGGCCCTCGAGCCGACTCGCCAGATCCCACAGGATGTCTGACTCGCTGATCGGCCCGCTCGGGCCCTGCATGATCTGACCGTGGTCGTCGCCGCCCCGGCCGGGGTCGATGATGATGCGTTTACCCGAGAGCCGGGGACCGGAGCGGCGGACCAGTTCCTCCTCGCGGATCGCATGCGGAGAGCCGCCGGTGACGCGTGATCCCAGAAAGTACAAGGAGCGCAGCGTCTCCGGGCCGCAGATCCCGTCGGGGTACAGGCCGTACTCGCGCTGATACGACATCAACGCGTTGTGCGTGCTAAGACCGAAATGTCCGTCGACGAGGCCGGTGTAGAAGCCGAGGTCTTGGAGTCGGGCCTGCAGTGTGGCGACGTCGTCGCCGAACATCGGGGCGCCGAACTGATGGCTCAGCGTGCGTGCGCCGAGCCGGTACGACGCCTCCTTGAGCGCGCGGTACGTCGCTTCGCCGACGATCCCGTCGACCAGCAGACCGCGATGCTGCTGGAAGGCGCGCACGGCATGGTCGAGTTCGGCGTCGAACAAGTCCAGCGCGATATGCCTGCCGGTGGTGATCTCCTCGTCGGAGTTGTCGAGCATGCCCAGCGCCGTCAATGCAGCCCTGATCTCGGTGACCGCGGACCCGCGGTCACCGCGACGCAGACTGGACATATGCGGCCTTTCAGTCACGGTTGTCAGCTGCGCGAGGGCGCCGACCAAGTTGACGGGCTAGGCACGATTGTCGCAGACACTTCGCCGATTCAAGAAAACGCCAGGCGGGTGTCCGTGCCCCGGATTGCCGCACCGGACGGCGGCTAGAGCACGTCAGAAAGCTCGCGCAGCAGCGCAGCCTTGCCTTTTGCGCCGACGATCCGCTTCACGGGGGAGCCGTCTTTGAACACGATGAGCGTCGGGATCGACACCACCTGGAAATCGCGGGCCGTGACGGGGTTGGCGTCGACGTCGAGCTTGGCGACGGTCAGCGCGCCCGCCTTTTCGGTGGCGATCTCCTCGAGCACCGGGGCGATCATCTTGCAGGGACCGCACCAGGTCGCCCAGAAGTCCACCAGCACCGGTGTGCTGCTGGACAACACGTCCTGGGAGAACGAGTCGTCGGTCACCGCTACCGTGGATCCGGTGCTCTCGGTCATCGGGGTACTCCTATCAGACGGGTGTTTCGATGGTTTCATCGCTTGGGCCAGAACCGATTTCGGCGAGCCAACGTTCGGCGTCGATGGACGCCGAACAGCCGGTGCCCGCAGCGGTGATGGCCTGTCGGTAAGTGCGGTCGACGAGATCGCCTGCGGCGAAGACACCTTCGATCGAGGTGCTGGTCGACCCCTGCTGCGTCAGGACGTAACCGTCCTCGTCGAGGTCGACCTGGCCGCGGATCAGATCCGAACGCGGGTCGTGGCCGATCGCGACGAACACACCGGTGACGGCCAGCTTCGACTCCTCGCCGGTCACCTTGTTGCGCAACCGGACTCCGCTGACCTTCGGGCTGCCTTCGATCTCGAGGACGTCGGTGTTGGTCAGGAACGTGATCTTCTCGTTCGCGCGGGCACGATCCAGCATGATCCGCGAGGCGCGGAACTCGTCGCGGCGGTGCACCAGGGTGACGCTGCGGGCGAACTTAGTGAGGAAGATCGCCTCTTCCATCGCCGAGTCGCCGCCGCCGACGACGAGGATGTCCTCTTCGCGGAAGAAGAACCCGTCACAGGTCGCGCATGTGCTCACGCCCATGCCCATCAGGGCCTCCTCGCCCGGCACGCCGAGGTGCCGCGCCGCAGCGCCCATCGCGAGGATCACCGCCCGCGCCCGGTAGGTGTCGTCGCCGACCGTGACGGTCTTGACCGGACCTTCGAGCGAGACAGCGTCGACGTCCTCCATGCGCAGGTCCGCGCCGAAGCGCAACGCCTGTTCGCGCATCTCGTCCATCAATTCGGGACCGGTGATGCCGTTTCGGAAGCCGGGATAGTTCTCCACCTCGGTGGTGGTCATCAACGCACCGCCGAACTGGACGCCTTCGAACACCAGCGGCTTTAACTGCGCACGCGCTGCGTAGATCGCTGCGGTGTAGCCGGCCGGACCGGATCCGATGATGATCAGATCGTGAACCGTGGATGTGGTGGTCATGAGCGCCTTTCTGCCACTTTCGCGGCACCGGTATAACACCAGCGTAGGCGGTGGTGTTCCCGGAGTTTCCGAACAACCTCGGGGGACAGACTACGGTCGTGCGACCACGGTTTCGGCCAGCAGCCCACCGTGAGCCGCATGGCACGCAGCGTCGACGGCCACCGCGAGGATGTCGGCGCCCGGACCCGCGGGCAGAAGCAGCACGACAGCCGGGCGCCCAGTCAGCTGAACCGGAAGCGCCCCGAGGACGGGCGTGGTCGCCGGGTGCCCCAGTCCCTCGAGGCAGGCGGCGCGGCGGCGCGGATCGGACAGCGGCCCGTAGTCGGGCGGCGCCGACAGTAGGCCGGCGAGCTGGGGACCGGTCAGCGGGAAGGCCGACGGCCGGCGCGGCACGGTGATCCGCTCGGCGGTGGGCCCGGGCTGGGAGAACCGCGGTGCGGGATCGCGCACCAGCGTCGACGTGCCGATGATGACCCCGGCGGTCACGGCGGCCAGGCCGGCGACCAGCCCGAGAACGTGCATTCGGCGCAGCCGGGGCCGTTCGACGGCGTGGTGAGGGTCGTCGGCGGCCCGTAACGCGGCACCGATGCGTGCGGTGACGCCCGCGGGCACGTCCGGCGCGGAGTCCTCGTTGTGCGCCAACTCGGCCAGGCCGCGGCGCACCCGCTCAACCGCCGGACCCGAGTCGTCGTCCGTTCCGGTCTGCATCGCTAGCCAGTCTCCACCACGACACGTAAGACGCGGCGCATGTGCCCGCGGTTCCGCTCAGTCGGTGTGAGCGGCGGTTTCCGCGTCGAAGTACTCGAGTGCCTCGGCCAGCTTGGCCCGAGCGCGGGAGCATCGGCTCTTGACGGTGCCTTCGGGCACACCGAGCATGCGGGCGGTCTCGGCGACCGAGTAGCCCTGCATGTCGACGGCCACCACCGCGGCGCGCTGTTCGACGGGCAACCGCATCAGTGCCCGCTCGACGACGATCGCGGTGTCCACGCGCGAGGCCGGGTCACCGATGTGGCCCTGGTCGTCGGACAGCGTTTCGGCGACGCGGGTTTTGTTGCGCCGCAACCGATCCAGACACGAGTTCACCACGATGCGGTACAGCCAGCTGCTCACCGCCGCGTCGTAGCGGAAGGCGGGCGCCCGCCGGTGCGCCTTGAGCATCGCGTCCTGCAGCGCGTCGGCGGCGTCGTCGGGATTGCGGCTGGTGATGCGCGCGATCCGGTACAACTGCCGGTGGTGGCGGTAGAACAACTCTTCGAACGCGTAGCGGTCACCGGCGACGTGCGCGGCGAGCAACTCCGCGTCGCTGCGTTCTCCCGCCGGCCCCCCGATGCTCCCCACAGCCGAACACTAAACGGCTACGCGGGTGTCTCCCGACACATCTTTGGCGGGCTGGGGATGAATCCGGTCAGGACGCCGACCGTCCGGTCACGACGCCGACCTGACCGTGACCTCGGCGATGTCCGACCGGCTCTCGCCGTTGACCTGGCCGAGCGTCGACACCCAGACCAGCAGGTTGGAGGTGGGCGAGGCATTTTCGACCTTGATGGTGTTGGAGCCCGGTTTGAGCTGGGTGGCCGGGGTCAGCACGGTGGTGTCGGCAAGCGAGGACGGTGTCGGGGACTGCGCGGAGCGGATCTCGACCGCCGTGCCGGTGCTGTTGAGGTCGATGTCGACCTCGCCGACCGTGGTCGACTGTGGCAGCTGCAGCATCAGCCCGACGCCGTTCTTGAAGTTCGGGAATGGCACCGGGTCGGTGTAGGTGTCGATCGGCCACACCGTGGACTTGTCGCCGTCGATCGCCTTCGGCGCATCGGACGGTGCATCGGCCTCACCCTCGGGTGAAAAGACCGACACCGCAGTCGGTTTGACGACATTGCCGCTGCCGGTGCTGCCTTCGACCGACTCTGTGGTGGTCGGGTCGTTGAGCCCGAGCCGGTCGCCGCCCAGGCCGTCGCCGACGTCGCCGAAGATCCGGCTCAGCACTGTGGCCAGCACCACGAGCGCGACCACGACGATGGCGCCGCCGACGCCAAGCCCGATCATCAGGGCCTTGCGACGCCGCGCCTCGGTTTCCGGGTCGGTACCGCCGGCAGCGCCCGGGGCCACCGAGCGGTCGGCTTCATCGACCGGGGAGATCAGCTCGGTGCGATCGGCGATCGCCGTCGCCTGCTGGAGCAGATTCAGCAAGGTCGGCGCGCTGCGGATGCCGCCGCCTTCCTGTACGGCCCGCGCCGCCGCGGCCGAGATCTGGAACGGGATCTGGCGATCGACTGCGCGCGGTTCGATCGGTTGTCCGGCCGAGTCGAGGTCGGCGGGGGCCAGGCCGCTGCGCACACCGTGTTCGGGCAGTGGCCACCGGTTGATCAGCAGCGCGTACAGCGCCGCCCCGATCCCGCGGATGTCGTCCTCGGGTGTCGCGTCGGGCAGCGTCGCCGGGAAGGCCAGCGCGACGTCGCCCTCGATGCTGACCCGGACCCGCCCCGGGTGATCGAGCGAGAGCGCGACTCCCGCCCGGTGCGCGGCCTCGGCGGCCGCCGCCAGCGACTGCATCGCCCTGGCACCGCCGATCGGGGACGGCGATGTGTCGGCGACCTCCGTCAACGAGCCGCCCCGGATCCACTCCGATACGACCAGCCCACCGGATCCGGTGTTGACCACGTCGAGCACCCTCGCGATGCCGGGCATGTCGATGCTGCTCAGCTTGCGGGTGCGCGTCAGAATGTCGCGCAGCGTCTCGTCGGACAGGGTGTTGTCCGGGTCGACGAAGGTAAGCGCCACCTGGCGGTTCAACGCAGTGTCGAGTGCCTGCCAGAACTGCAGCGTGGGCGGGCCGCCGTGGAACACCAGCAGGCGGTAGCGACCGCCACCGACCATTGCGCCCGGGATGAGGTGGACGTCCTCGTCGGAGGTGGCGGCCTCGATGGCGGGTTCGCGCGGCGGGTCGAACGCGAGGGGCTCGCGGGTGGGATCACCGCCGTAGTCCGAGGGCGGCCGGCCCGATACCGGTAGCCGGGCCGTGCCGTTCTCGGCGGCGAACTCGGTGGTCTGACCGGGATCGGGCACGTCGGGGCGCAGGTCGTCGGCGACGACGTCGGACTGACCGGTCGGAATCTTGCTGGTCGCGGAATCGGGTGTGGGCGCGGAGCCGCCTGCGGGTTCGTCGCTCACCGCTGGTCCTTTCCGCGTCCGGTCCCCGGGAACGGGGTCAGGTGGTCCGCGTCGGACTGTCGGCGGGCTGTGCCGACGTCCCGGTGCGGACGAATTCCTCTGTTCAGGGTACGGGAGAGGGGTGCGCGTCCGTGGCCGGTCGGCGGCCCCGACAGCTACCCCGCCGGCCCCGGTGCCGGGCCGGGCACCAGCGCCGAGTCGGCGCCGGACCGCGTTCACGGCCGCCTGGGCATCCGGTACGCGCGCACCGAGGAGGACCCCGACGATGACCGGCACCATCACCACGCCGAGCACGACCAGTCGCAGCAGGGAGCCGGCACCGCCCCAGTTCCGCGTCAGCGACTCCAGGCCGAACAGCTTGTCGGCGACCTGGCCGGCCATCGCGGCGAGCAGCGAGGCGGCGATCGTGACCAGCACGGAGCGCACGACTTGCAGGTTGAGGAGCCGGCCGCCCGGTGGGTCGAGATTGGCGCGCAGCAGGAAGTAACCGACCACCGCGCCCGCGACGAAGCCCAGCCCGTTGGCAGTTCCGAGGTAGCCGGCGACCAGGTCGGGGTCGTCGGTGAGGTAGGGCGCTATCAGCGAGGCGATGATCTTGACGGTCGTGATCACGACGATCAGCAGGATCGGCGTCCACGGTTGTTGTCGCGCGTAGAACACCCGGAGTTGAAGCAGCACAAGCGCATACGGGACAAGCGTGAACGCCGACAGCGTGATCGCCATACCGAGGTAGTTGGCGTCGACCTCACCGAAATTGCCGTAGGCGAACAGCGCGCTGCCGATCGCGGGTCCGCCGACCGTCATCAGCGCGACGATGGGGATGAGCGTCACCATCGTCAGCCGGGTGGCCAGCGAGAGGTCGGCGAGCACCGCCCGCTGGTCGTTGGAGGCGGCGTTGCGGCTCAACCGCGGCATCACGACGGTCAGTACCGTCACCCCGATCATGCCGAATGGCAACTGCAGCACCAGCCACGTGTAGTTGTAGATCGCGGGCCCGGAAGCCGCGGCGCCGCTGGCGATTCGGTTACCGACGATCAACCCCACCTGGCTGATCAACACGTACAGCACCATCGCCGAGGCCATCGCGCCGAACTGCTTCATCCGCTCGTCGATGCCCCACAGCGGGCGAAGGCTGATGCGTTCGCGGCGGATCGCGGCTAACAGGACCAGGACCTGCGTCACCGTTCCGAGCGTCATGCCGATGCCGAGCACGAGGAGCTTGGCGTTGCCCATCCGCACCGGATCCACCGAGAGTTCGCCGGGGACAATGAGATACACGCCCAGCGTCACGATCGCGACGATGTTGTTGCATACCGGCGCCCAGGCAGGTGGCCCGAACACGTTGCGGGTGTTCAGGATTGCCATGAACACCGACGACAACCCGTAGAACAGCACCTGCGGTAGCAGCAGGTAGGCGAACGCGGTGGTGAGGTCGCGGTTGACTTCGGGATCGCTGCCGAGCATGAGGTCGACGAGCATCGGGGCCGAGGCCACCGATAGCGCGGTGATGATCAACAGCAGCGTCGTCGTCAGCGTGACCAGGCGCCGGATGAACGTCGTGCCGTTGTCGGGATCGTCGCGCTCGGCGCGCGCCAGCACCGGCACGAAGATCGCGGTGAAGGTCGCCTCGAGCACGAGCGCCGCGATCAGGTTAGGCAGCTGGTAGGCCACAGAGAACGCGCTGGTGAGTGCGGCGCCGAGGATCGTCGCGAGCAGCACGATGCGGGCGAACCCGGTGAGCCGGCTGACCAGTGTCGCGACCGCCATGCCCCACGAACGCGACACCACCGCCGCGTCAGAGAGTTCTTCGCGACCGGCGCGACGGCGGGGGGCGGGACCGCGGCTGAGCCGGGGCGGCCCGTCGCGGCGTGGTCTGCTCGGGGGCGGGGGAGGGAGTCG
>NZ_LZIK01000010.1:0-1290 GCF_001667105.1 Mycobacterium sp. 852002-51152_SCH6134967
TCAGTGTGAAGGTGAGGTGCCGCGTAGTGCGGTGGTTGAATCCTTTTCACCTGGTGTCTGGCTCTTAGATTGGCTGCCGCCTTTGGTTGGCGTTCACGCGTTTTGCCGGCATCAGGTGTGAAGGACCGGCCGGCGTGACTTGATAGGAGCGTGGCACCGCCCCCAACTGAGGTATGTCCGCCGACCGGCCCAACCGTCACCTCTCAGTGAATGGAGGCAACCACCATGGTTGTTGTTGGAGCCGATGTACACAAGCGCACGCATACCTTCGTCGCCGTCGACGAGGTAGGCCGCAAGCTCGGCGAGAAGACCGTCAAGGCCCTCACCGGCGGGCATACCGAAGCGGTGATGTGGGCCCGTGAGCATTTCGGAACCGATGTCATCTGGGCGATCGAAGACTGCCGGCATCTGTCAGCGCGTCTAGAGCGCGACCTGTTCGCGTTGGGGCAGAAAGTGGTGCGGGTCCCGCCCAAGCTGATGGCCCAGACCCGGGCCTCGGCCCGCACCCGGGGTAAGTCCGATCCCATCGATGCGCTGGCAGTCGCTCGTGGTTTCCTGCGTGAGCCCGATCTGCCGGTAGCCGCTCATGACGAGGTGTCGCGTGAACTCAAGCTGTTGGTGGATCGACGCGAAGACCTTGTGGCACAACGCACTGCGACGATTAACCGGCTGCTGTGGCGGGTTCACGAGCTCGATCCCGCCCATGCCCCCAAGGCGCGCTCGTTGAATCTGGCCAAGCACCGCAGACTGCTCGGCGACTGGCTGCACACCCAAACCGGCATCGTCGCCGAGTTGGCCCGCGACGAGCTGGCCGACATCAGCCGCCTCACCGAGACCATCGACGGGTTGGCCAAACGGATCGGTGCCCGTGTCCGCCAGGTCGCCCCGGTGTTGCTGGCCATGCCGGGATGTGGCGAGCTGACCGCGGCCAAACTCGTCGGCGAAACCGCCGGGGTGACCCGATTCAAGAGCGAGGCGGCCTTCGCGCGTCACGCCGGGGTGGCCCCGGTGCCGGTATGGTCGGGCAACACCCGCGGACGAGTCCGTATGACCCGCTCGGGCAACCGCCAACTCAACACCGCCCTACACCGCATCGCCGTCACCCAAATCCGCCTCCAGGGCCTCGGACAGACCTATTACCGCCACCGCATCACCAACGGCGACTCCACACCCGAAGCCCTGCGCTGCCTCAAACGCCGCCTGGCCCGCGTCGTCTACGGCCACCTGCACACCGACCACAACAATCGTCAAAAGCCTTGCCAAGCGGCAGCGGCTTGACATAGGAGAAAC
>NZ_LZIK01000011.1:0-158813 GCF_001667105.1 Mycobacterium sp. 852002-51152_SCH6134967
GGGGGCGGAGGCGGGGGAGGTTGGGCCGCCGCAAGGGGAATCGATCCACCGAGCAGCGCCGCGAACGGCACCACCAGACTCAGCATCCGAGCGATTCGTCGAGCGCCCATGCCACCACCCCTCAGTGTGTCTCCACCAATTGCGGTGTCTCCACCAATTGCGACGTTCGTCATACCCGCTTTGATTCGCGACCAACCAACCGTTTCACGAGGCAAGTTTCCCGCTTCCCGGCTCGCTGATCTTGACCAACATCTTGCCGATGTTGGCACCGGTGAACAAGCCGTTCATGGCGTCGACGCAGGATTCGATGCCCTCGAAGATCGTCTGGCGGTGCACCAGTCGTCCCTCGTCCGCCCAGCGGCGCAGGGGCCCGAAAGCCTCGTCGAACCGCGCCCATTCGTCGAGCGCGTTGAATCCCTGCATCAGCGCGGTCTTCGACAACAGGTTGACGTAGTTGGCCGGGCCGGGATGTTCACCGGTCAGGTAGCTCGAGATGACACCGCACAACACCACCCGCGCCTTGTGCGCCAGGCGGCCGAGCACCGCGTCGAGGATCGGCCCGCCGACATTGTCGAAGTACACGTCGACGCCCTTGGGGCAGTGCTCCTTCAGCGCCGCGGGCAGGTTGGCCTCGCGGTAGTCGATGCACGCGTCGAACCCGAAATCCTCCACGACCGCGCGGCACTTGTCCGGTCCGCCGGCGATGCCGACCACCCGGGCCCCGGCGATCTTGGCGATCTGGCCCGCAACCGAACCGGTGGCACCCGCGGCCGCCGACACCACCACGGTCTCACCCGGCTGTGGCTTGCCGATCCCGACCATTCCGAAATAAGCCGTCGCGCCGGTCGGGCCGTACACCGACATCACCGCGAGTTGGTCGACGTCGGGACCGGGCACCGGCGTGGTGAAGATGTCGTCGCGGCTGATCACGTATTCCTGAAAACCCGTCAGCGTCGTCACCACATCGCCGACGGCGTACGCATCACATCGGGACGCCACGACCTCACCGATTCCTGCCGCGCGGATGACCTCCCCGAGCTGCACAGGGGGCAGATAGCCGGGCTGGTCGTTCAGCCAGGTGCGGGCGGCGGCGTCGATGCCGACGTAGGTCGTGCGCACCAACGCCTCACCGTCGGCTGGCTCGGGCGCAGGCGCGGTGATCAACTCGGTGTCGGCGGGCTGGACCAGCCCGACGGGCCTGCGGCGCAACACGATCTGGCGGTTCATCAGCTCGGCCACGAAGGCGAACCTACCGTCCATCGGCTGACGTTCACGTAAGAGCGGCGAAGAACGGGTACGCGGTGACCCATGACGGTCATCGGTTTCCACTGCTCGCACGAGCAGATCAGTCCGGCGCAATTGCTGTGCGACGTCCAGCGCGCCGAACAGGCGGGTTTCACCGCAGCCATGTCATCGGACCACTTCAGCCCGTGGAGTGAGCGACAAGGTGAGTCCGGTTTCGCGTGGGCCTTCCTCGGCGCGGCACTGGCCACGACGCAGCTGCCGTTCGGAGTGGTCAACGCGCCGGGGCAGCGGTACCACCCCGCGATCGTCGCCCAGGCCATCGCGACGCTCGCGCAGATGTTCCCGGGCCGGATCTGGGCGGCGCTCGGCTCGGGTGAGGCCTCAAACGAGCGGATCACCGGCGGCGAATGGCCGCGCAAAGAGGTGCGCGACCAGCGCCTCGTCGAGTGCGTCGACGTGATCAGACGGTTGCTGGGCGGTGACGAGGTCAGCCACCAAGGGCTGGTCCAGGTCAATCGCGCGCGGCTGTGGACCCGACCCGACAAGATCCCCGATCTCGTCGGCCCAGCCGTCACGCCGGAAACCGCCGCCCGACATGCCTCCTGGGCCGACGGGCTCGTCACCGTGAACCAGTCGAGGGAAGCGCTGGAGAAGGTCCTTCGGGCCTACCGCGACGCCGGCGGCCGCGGGCCCGCGCGGTTGCAGATTCACCTCAGCTGGGCCCCGTCGGAGGACGAGGCGCTCGCGATCGCCCACGACCAGTGGCGCAGCAACGTGTTCGATCCCCCGGTCTGCTGGGACACCGAGACGGTCGAGGCGTTCGACGTCATGGGCGAGAAGGTCACCCCCGAGCAGATGCACCAATCGGTCCGTATCTCAAGCGATCTGGGCAAGCATGTCGAGTGGCTGCAGCAGGATCTTGAGCAGGGCTGGGACGAGTTGTACCTGCACTTCGTCGGACAACAGCAGACCGCCTTCATCGACGCGTTCGGCGAACACGTGCTGCCCCGGCTCAATCCGACGGCGGTCTCCGCGTGAGGAAGATCGAGACCGGCGACCTGTGGTGGAAGAACGCCGTCTTCTACTGCGCCGACGTCGAGACCTTCTACGACTGGGACGGCGACGGCTGCGGCGACATCCGCGGCATGACCGAGCGCATCGAGTACCTCGCCGACCTGGGGGTGACGTGTCTGTGGCTCATGCCCTTCTACCCCACCGGCCGGGTGGACGACGGCTACGACATCGTCGACTTCTTCGGTGTCGACCCGCGACTGGGAACGCACGGTGACTTCGTCGAACTCGTACGCACCGCCAAGTCCTGCGGGATCCGGGTGATCGTTGACTGCGTCATGAACCACACCTCGGACCGCCACCCGTGGTTCAAGTCCGCCTGCCGCAGCACCGACGACCCGTATCGCGACTACTACGTGTGGAGCGCGACGAGACCCAAGTCGAGCAAGAAGGACGTCGTGTTCCCCGACAAGGAGGACAGCCTCTGGGAGCGCGACCCGAAGACCGACGAGTGGTACCTGCACCACTTCCTCAAACACCAGCCGGACCTGAACATCGCCAATCCGGTTGTGCAGGAGGAGATCTCGCGGGTGCTCGGCTTCTGGCTTGAGCTGGGGGTATCCGGTTTCCGGGTCGACGCCGTCCCGTTCCTCTTCGCCCGCGACGGCGCACCCGGCGATCCCGGAGTCTTCGACCCGTACGAGTACCTCGGCGACGTGCGCAACTTCGTCACCCGACGGGTCGGCGACGCGGTGCTGCTCGGCGAGGTGAACGTCGGCTATCCGGACCAGAAGTCGTTCTTCGGCGGCCCCGACGGAGACGGGCTCAACATGCAGTTCGACTTCATCGGCATGCAGAACGTCTACCTGTCCATGGCGCGCGGCGACGCCCGACCCATCGCCGAGGCACTGATGCAACGACCGCCGCTCGACATCACGAGCCAGTGGGCCAACTTCGTGCGCAATCACGATGAGCTGACCCTCGACAAACTGAGCGACGACGAGCGCCAGGAGATTTTCGACGCCTTCGGGCCCGACCCGGACATGCAGCTCTACGGCCGCGGCCTGCGCAGGCGGCTACCGGCCATGCTCGGCGGCGATGAGCGGCGGATGCGGATGGTCTACTCGCTGATGTTCTCGATGCCCGGCACCCCGGTCCTGTTCTACGGAGAGGAGATCGGCATGGCCGAGAACCTCGACGTCGAGGGACGCTTCGCGGTGCGCACTCCGATGCAGTGGACCAGCGGTGTCAACGGTGGCTTCTCCAAGGCGGCCAAGCGCAAGCTGCCCCGGCCCCAGCCCGACGGCATGTTCGGTCCCGATCGGGTCAACGCCGCCGACCAGCGCCACGACCACCAGTCGTTCTGGTGGTTCATGCGCAATCTGATCTACACGTACCGGTCGCAGCCGGAGATCGGATGGTCAACGCCCGAGATCCTGGACCAACCGAATCCCGCCGTGCTGGCCCACGTCTGCCGCGAGAAGTCGGGATGGGCGATGGTCGCGCTGCACAATTTCGGCGCCGAAGGCTGCCTCGTGCCGATCCGACTCGACGACGCGCCGGGCTGCAAGCTCGTCGACCTGCTCGACGATCTCACCGAACACGAGCTCGACGACAAGGGCCGCATCGAGATCGGCCTGGAACCCTACGGCTACCGGTGGCTGCGGCTAGTGCGCCCCGACGACCCGCCGATCATCTGAGTCGACGATCTCGCGGACGAACCTCCGACTCGCCAGGAGGTAACAGACGATCGCGGCCACTTGGAACGCCGGCACGATCAGCAGCGCCCGCCCCAGCGACATCGCACCGAGGTCGTCGGAGAGCGCGTCGCTGATGACGCCGGTGAGGAACGGGCCCGCCGACCCGACGATGGCGCCGAAGAACAGGAAGATCGCCGAAGCCGTCGCGCGCTGTTCGGCTCGGGCCAGTCGTTGGATGGCCGCGATGGACGGCGCCATGTACGCCGTGCCAACGACGTAGCTCAGCGAGATGAACCATATGCACAGCGTCCGGTCGCCCGCCGTGAACGCCAACGCCGAGAACGGGAGCATCGCAGCGGTCATCGCGGCCACCAGCCACAGCAGCCACCGCGGATCGGAGGCCGACAACCGGTCGGCGACCCGGCCGACGACCAGAAGGCCGAGGATGCCCGTGAGCCCGCTGGCGATGCCGTAGTGCACCCCGACCTCGCCCAACTCCATACCGCGGGTGCGGACCAGATACGCGGGAGCGAACGCCGTCAACGAGTAACCAGCCACCGAGATGCACGACGCTCCCACGACGACGCCCACGAAACTGCCTTTGCGCAGCAGATCCCAGGCCTTGGCGGGGACATCGATGTCGTCGACTCCGCTCGTGGCGGGCATCGACTGCCTGCGCCCGAGCGCGATGAGGACCAGCGGCGCGAACGCCACGCTGATCGCACCCATGACCACGAACGCCATCCGCCAGCCCAAGGTTTGCGCCAGGAGACCGCCGCCGATCAGGCTGGCCGCGCTGGCGAGCGGAATCGCGAGCGTGATCACCGCCAGCGGTGCGGCACGACGCTGCGGCGCGAAGTTGCGCGCCACATACGCGTGTGCGGCCGGTGTGCTGCCGGCCTCCCCGATCGCCACGCCCACGCGGGTGAGCGCCAGTTGGAAGCCTGACCGCACCGCACCGCCCAGCATCGTCATCGCGCCCCACAGCGTCAGGCACGTCGACACCACCAGCCCGAACGCACCGCGGTCGGCGATCCGGGCGATCAGCAGGCCGAGCACGGCGTACACGGCCAGGAAGCCGAACCCGTTGATCACGCCGAGCGCGGTATCGGACAGCTCCAGTTCCGCCCTGATCGGTTCGGCGAGGACCGCGGGCAGGAACCGGTCCGCGTAGTTCAGCGTCCCGACGAGCGCGAGCAGCGCGACCGCAGCCCAGGCTCGCCGCGTGCTGTGGGTGCCGCTGGCCGGGGCGAGCTCTGCAGTAGCCATGTCGTGGGGCAGCTTCCCAGACTTCGTCTCAACTACGGGATTAATTGGATTGCAAGAGGGTAAATAACCGGCATGCCCGAAGCCGATGAACTTACCGCGGTCGCGATCTGCGGCGGATGTGGTTACCCGACACTCGGGCCGAACCTGTGCTCGTACTGCCAAGCCATGACCGCCGATCCAGCCGCCGCCTGACGGACCTGGCCAGCAGCTAGTTCACGGGGACGTCGAGTATCGGGCGCTGCCGGTCCGCACCCGGCGCGTCGAAATGCCACCACTCGCCGCTGTACACGGTGAGCCCGCCCGCGGCCATCGCGTCGCGCAACCGCTTGCGGTTGGCCTGTGCCGCCGCGCTGACCCCGTCGGTGGCATACGCGTTGGCGCGCGCGGTGAACTCGTCGAAACCGGTGCCCATGTCGACGAGTGTGCCGTCACGAGCCAAGGTCACATCGACCGACAACGCCGCTTCATGGCTGCTCGCATAGGGCCCCGGCCGGGCCACCCATCCGGGATCGGAGACGGCCTCGAACATCCGCACCTGAACGTCGTGCGGCCGATAGCAATCCCAGAACACCAGCACCTCGCCGCGGGGGCGCAACGCGTCGGCGGCCGCGGCCAAGCCGGGCGCCATCGACTCGTCGACGAGGCAGCGGGCATCGGCCGGATACAGCTGCTCGCCGACGAAGTTGTCCGCCGTCGCGTACCGCAGGTCGGTCACCGCGTCGGGCACGACGGTGCGGACATCGACGAGCCCGGCCGCCCGCGCCGCATCGGACACCGGGGGCACGGGTGCATCTGGTGTCGCCGACGCCACGCCTGCCGCCGGCCACGCGAGGACGACGGCCAACGCCGGACCCGCCCAGGCATTACGCATATCGCCTCACTTCCGGACTGGAGTAGCCGCCTACGCTAGTCCCGCATCCCCGGCGCGGCCGAGCATCGAAGTGTCGTCACGCCGAGGAGGTCACCATGAGCGTCACCGTCAACGTGGACACGGACCGGCCAAGCCCGACGGTTCTCGACGCCGACCTGCCGACCCTCTCGTATGAGGACGCGACCGACGCATACGAAGCACACCGGCGGATCGCCGAGGCCCGCAGCGCGGGACCGGTCGCGATGGGCGCTCACGGGCCCGAGTTGTTGAGCTACGAGACGGTCCGGACGGCCCTGCGCGACCACCGCATGTGCGTGCCGCCGGGACTCGGTCTGGAGGCCCAGGGCATCACCTCCGGCCCGCTGTGGAATCGCGCCGTCACGACGCTCCTCAGCGTCAACGGTGAAACCCACTCGCGGCTTCGGCGCCTGGTCTGCAAGGCGTTCACGCCGCGCTCGGTGGGACGGCTGGAGACGACGATCACCACAGTCATCACGGATCTGGTGGATCCGCTGGTGGCGTCGGGACGGTGCGAGGTCGTGGAGGACATCGCACGTCCGTATCCGGTTCCGGTCATCGCCGAGCTGCTCGGCGCCCCGCGCGAGGATTGGAAGTTGTTCTCCGAGTGGGCCGATGACTTCTTCAAGCTGTTCGAATGGAACGCGGCCGAACACGCGCCGCTGATCCTGCAGGCGTGGGCCGAACTCGACGACTACATCGACGGGATGGTCGCGGAGCGCCGCACGACGCTCACCGACGACCTGATCTCGGAGTTGATCCGCGCCGAGGATGACGGGGACCGGTTGAGCATCGAGGAACTGCGCATGCTCGCGGCGGGAATCCTGATGGCGGGCACCGACACCACCCGCAACCAGCTCGCGGCCGCGGTGGACGTGCTGTGCGACCACCCCGATCAGTGGGAGCTGCTGGCCGAGCACCCCGAGCTCGCGATGAACGCCGTCGAGGAACTGATGCGGTTCTACCCGGTGGTGTTCGGTGCGATGCGGATGACGATCGAGGACGTCACCTACGGCGGCGTGACCATCCCGGCGGGCACCTTCGTGCTGATCAACACGGCAAGTGCGAACCGCGATCCGGCCGTGTACGACGACGCCGACCGTCTGGACATCACTCGGCAGGGTGCCGCGCCGATGCAGACCTTCGGCGCGGGCGCGCACTACTGCCTCGGCGCGAACCTGGCCCGTCGTGAACTGGCCGAGGCGCTGGTCGTGATGAGCAGCCGCGTGCGCAATCTGCGCCGCGCAGGCCCCGCGATGTGGAAGCCGCTGGTCGGCATCACCGGCCCTGCGACGCTTCCGATCGAGTTCGACGCACGCTGACCTGCGGCAGAGCTCCGGCCATCTCGGTGGTGGTCTGGCGAAGGCCGGCGGCCGCGCGGAGTTCGGCGAAGGCGGCGACGAACGCGTCCGTCGCGGTGTGGACGTCGTCGAACGCCAGGTCGTCGCAGAGCACCGAGACGTTGAGCTGGTCGACGTAGCTCCACACCGTCATGTTCATGGCCGAACCGGCGGCCAGTGGACCGACCGAGTAGATCTCGGTGACGACGGCTCCGGCGATCCGGCCGCGCTCGCGGGGCCCGGGCACGTTCGACACGATCAGGTTGAACAACTGGTTGGGCGCCTCGCGCCGCGACATCCATCGGAAGGTGGCGCGCGCCGCCGCGGGCGGTACGTACCGCAGCCCCTTGCCCACGGTGGCGGGGCCCAGCGACTCGTTGTCCTCCTTGGCCATCCGCGTGGCCGTGCGGATCAGGCGCAGCCTTTCCAACGGGTCGGCGATCTGCACCGGCAAAGACACCAGCATGGTGCTCAACTCGTTGCCGGTGATGCGGTCCGGCGAGGTGTCGGTCGCGGCGGGAACCGAGGCGATCAGCGCGTCGTCGGCGCTCCCGTCACGCGCGATGAGCAACGTGCGCAGTCCGCCGGCGGCGATCGCGAGCACCACGTCGTTGACGGTCGCCTCGAGCTGCTTGCTCATCACTCTGACCTCGTCGAGTGAGAGGGTGGCGGTCGCGAACGCGCGCCCGGCCGAGAGTTTGCGGTTGAGGAAGGTGGGGGGCGGTTTGAACCGTTCGGCGAGTTCGGGATGGCGACGGCGCGCACGCGCTCGCCGCTGCAGGCGGTAGGCGCCGACGACAACCTCTTTGAGAACGCCGGGCAGGCCCGCGAGTTGGCGGAGGTGGTCCCGTACCGCGAACGCGAGCAGGGCTGCTGCCGACACTGATTCGGAGTCGACTCCCGAACGGGGACCACCCGCGCCGGTGCCGGGCCATTCCATCGCACGGGCCATCAGGTTCGCCGACGCGACGCCGTCGGCCAACGCGTGATGCACCTTGCCGATCACCGCCACGCGGTTCTCGGCGAGACCTTCGGCGTAGTACAGCTCCCACAGCGGCCGGCTGCGATCCAGGGGCGTGCTCGCGATCTGACCGATCAGCGCGTCGAGTCCCACGCGCCCGTACGGGTCAGGAACGGCCACTTTCCGGACGTGGTAGCCGAAGTCGATGTCGGCGCCTTGCCGCCACACCGGCCGATGCAGGTGCAGCGGAACGTCGACGAGTTCGTACCGGAAGGGATCGAGGTCAGGAAGGCGCTCGCGGAACGTCTCGAGAAATGCGTCGAAGGTCGGCTCGCCCTCGAACTGCGAGGTGTCGACCACGGCGATCTTGAGCGTGTGCTGGTGCACGTTCGGCGTCTCGCTGGACAGCAGCAGCGAGTCCCAGCCGCTGAGACGCTTCACGTCGCTAGCCTTCGGCGGTCTTGTACCGCCCGATCGGCGGAAGGCGTCTGCTGACCAACTCGGCCGCGGTCACGAGCGCCTCGACGAATTTGTCGGAGGCGAACGTGCATCCGGCGTGGCCGGCGGCGACGTCGACGGTTTCGGCGTCGGGTATCCGGCTCGCCAGCCATCGCTGCCGTCGCACCCCGAACGCCCGGTCGCGCGTCGTCACCACCACCGCTGTGGGGACGTCGACCTCGTGGATCCATGTCGTCGAATCGAAGCGGATGACTTCGGCCAGGGCCCGGGTGATCGCACCGGGCGAGGTACTACGCACCTGGTTGAGCAGCCACTGGTGGTTCTGCAACGCGCCGGGGCCCACCATCGCGGCGGGTGAGAGTCGCCTAGCAGGCGGGCTCAGCGATTCGAGCAGCGCGGCGAACACGCCCGTCGCGATCCGCTCGTAGCTGGCCCGGTTGACCGCCGCCGCCGCGGCGCACAACACCAACCCGTCGACGCGTGCCCGATGGCGCTTCCAGACCAGTTGGGCCACAAGCGAACCCATCGAATACCCGACCGGCACGAAGGTCGGGATGCCCAGGGCATCGGCCAGGGCTGCGACATCGTCGGCGCAGTCCTCGAGCAGAAACCGGTGCGCCGTGATGCCCTGACCATGACCGCGCTGGTCGAACACGACCACGCGGCCGAATTCCTGCAGTGCATCCAGCGCGGGATACCACGTCATGACACCCGTGCATGCCACCGAATGCAACAACATGAAAACGGGGCCGTCGCACGGCCCCGAGTCGACGACGTACGTCGTACCGCGGCCAGGGAGCTCCACCATCCGGCCCTCAGGGACGTGGGCAGCCGACGCCAACGCGGGTAACGACGGCAACCGCGGAATGGACAGTGGTAGGGGCAGATTCCAGGCGATGCTTCCAACGATAGAGCGAACATTCCGTGCCGTCCGGCGTTCGCGCCCCTTCCCGCTGAGCACTTGCACAGCGTCTCGGGCTTAGACTGCGAGCGTGCGCGAGGTGCTCGAGGAGTTGCTGACCGTGTGGCGGTCCGGCGGCGCCGCCGGTGTGGCCACCGTCGTGCGCACGATCCGCTCGGCGCCGCGGCAGCCCGGCGCGACCATGGTGGTCAGCCCCGACGGTTCGGTCGCCGGCTCGGTGTCCGGTGGCTGCGTCGAGGCCGCCGTCTACGAACTGGTCAACGAGGTCGTTGCTTCGGGGCGCCCCGAGTTGCAGCGCTACGGCATCAGCGACGACGACGCATTCGCGGTGGGGCTGACGTGCGGCGGCATCATCGACATCTTCGCCGAGGCGGTGTCACGCGACAGCTTCCCGCAGTTGCAGGCGGTCGCCGACGACATCGCCGCACACCGTCCCACCGCCGTGGCCACCGTCATCGCGCACCCCGACGCCGACCGGATCGGGCGCCGCCTGGTCATCGGCACGGATTCGGTCGACGGATCGCTGGGTTCGGCGCGCGTCGACGCCGCCGTCACGGACGACGCGCGCGGGTTGCTCGCCGTCGGTCGCACGGGCGTGTTGTCGTACGGCCCCGACGGCCAGCGCCAGGAGACGGGCATGGAGGTGTTCGTCGCCAGCCACGCGCCGCCGCCGCGGATGCTGATCTTCGGGGCGATCGACTTCGCCGCCGCGCTCGCCCAGCAGGGCGCCCTGCTCGGATATCGCGTGACCGTGTGCGACGCCCGTCCCGTGTTCGCCACACCCGCCCGCTTTCCCGGTGCCGATGAGGTCGTGGTGGTGTGGCCCGACCGCTACCTCGCAGAGCAGGCGGAGCAGGGTGCCATCGACGCCCGCACCGCGATCTGCGTACTCACCCACGATCCGAAGTTCGACGTCCCCGTGCTCCAGGTCGCACTCGGCCTGCCCGAGGTCGGTTACATCGGGGTGATGGGATCGCGCCGCACGCACGACGACCGGTTGCGCCGGTTGCGCGAGTGCGGCCTCACCGACGCCGACCTGACCCGATTGGCCAGCCCGATCGGCCTGGACCTCGGCGCGCGCACACCCGAGGAGACCGCGGTGTCGATCGCGGCCGAAATCATCGCCCGCAGGTGGGGCGGCGGCGGCCGTCCGCTGAGCGACACGGCCGGACGCATCCACCATGAGGGATGAGACAACGCCTATGGAAATGTCGTTCTCGAATGCGATAACGTCACTCTTTACACGGCGAGGAGAAGGGTGACCCGGTGACTTCTGCTTCAGCGGAGAAGGTCGCGACCCGTTACGCAGGAACCCGAGTCGCGCGCGTCGAGGACAACCGGCTTCTCACCGGCCGAGGCACTTTCGTCGACGACGTCGTACGGCCCGGGATGCTGCACGCGTGCTTCGTGCGCAGCCCGTTCGCCAGGGCGAAGATCAACGGCATCGACGCGTCGGCCGCGCTGGCCATGCCGGGGGTGCACGCGGTGTTCACCGCCGACGACCTCAATCCCGACGTCAAGGAGGCCTGGCACGCGGTCGCGGGCAAGGACATCCCCGACACCCCGCGCCCGCCGCTGGCCGAAGGTGAGGTGAAGTTCGTCGGCGATCCGGTCGCGCTCGTCGTGGCCGACAGCCGCTATCTCGCCGAGGACGCAGTCGATCTCGTCGACGTCGACTACGAGCCATTGCCCGCGGTCGCCGACTTCACGAAAGCCGTCGGGTCGTCGGTGGTCGTGCATGAGGCCTACCCCGACAACGTCGCGGGCGGCATGGGCGGAGCGCCGCCCGACGAGGAGACGTTCGCCACCGCCGCCTGCGTCGCGTCGGCGAACGTCTATCAGCAGATCCACGCGCCGGTGCCTATCGAGTGCCGCGGCATGGTCGTGGAGTGGACGCCTGCGACCGAGGAATTGACCCTGTGGGCATCGACGCAGACGCCCCACGAGTTGCGCGCGTTCTGCGCGCGGCTGCTCGGCATTCCTGCGCACAACGTGCGAGTCATCATGCGCGACACCGGCGGTGGCTTCGGCCAGAAGGTCGTGCCGATGCGCGAGGACATGTGCATCATGCTGGCGGCTCGGAAGGTCCCGGCGACGTCGAACGCGCAATTGAGCTCCGCGGCACTGAAGTGGATCGAGGACCGCCGCGAGAACCTGATGTCGGCGGGTCAGGCGCGCCACGTCGACGGCACCGCGCGGATGGCCCTCGACGAAGAGGGCACCATCCTCGCCGTCGACATCGACTTCGCCTATGACGTCGGCGCCTACCCCACCCCGTACCCGGTGCTGACCACCGCCGCGGTCGGCATGTTCTTCCCCGGCCCGTACCGGGTGCCGAAGGCCAGCTTCAACTACAAGACCGTGTTCTCCAACACCGCCGGCCTGCACGCGTACCGCGGCCCCTGGCAGTACGAAACCCTGGCCCGCGAAGTGCTTTTCGACATCGCCGCGCGCAAGCTGGACATGGATCCCGTCGAACTGCGCAGGCGCAACATCCTGCGCGGCGATGAGATGCCCTACTTCAACCCCAACGGCATGCCCTACGACCACGTCGCGCCCGCCGACACCTTCGAGCAGGCGGTGAAGATCCTCGACCACGAGGGCTTCCGCAAGGAACAGGCCGATGCGCTGGCTGAGGGCCGCTACATCGGCCTGGGGTTCTCGGCCTACATCGAACCGACCGGCGCCGCGACCGGGCACCTGGGCACCGAGGGCTGCACCATCCGGATGGAGCCCACCGGCAAGATCAACGTCTACGTCAACGGCGGGTCGACCGGCAACAGCCTCGAGACCACCGTCGTGCAGTTGACCGCCGACGCGCTGGGCGCCGAGATCGCCGACGTGTCGACGATCCAGGGCGACACCGCGGTCACCCCGTACGGCGCGGGCACCCAGGGCAGCCGCAGCGGTCCGATGACTGCGGGTGCGGTCGCCGAGGCGGGAGCGCTGCTGCGCAAGCAGATCATCGCGATGGCCGCACCGCGCCTGGAGGTCGACGAGGCCGAGGTGGAGCTGACCGGCTCGCGCGCCGTGGTGTCCGGAAACCCGGACAAGAGCGTGACTTTCGCTGATCTCGCCTACCGGGCGTACTACGAGCCGCAGCAGTTGCCGCCCGGTGTCTCGTCGTCGTTGGAGGCGACCGCGCGGTTCGCCTCACCACCGGAGGCGATGATCCACTGGGCGAACGCCACCCATGCCTGCACGTGCGAGGTCGACATCGAGACCGGGCGGGTCACCCTCACCCGCTACATCGTCAGCGAGGACGTCGGCCCGATGATCAACCCCAACGTCGTCGAGGGTCAGATCGCCGGCGGCACCGTGCAGGGCATCGGCGGTGCGCTGCTCGAGGACATGGCCTACGACGACGACGGCAACCCGCTGTCGAGCACTTTCGTCGACTACCTGCTGCCGACGGCCACCGAGGTGCCCCCGATCGAGTACGGGCACGTGGAGATCCCCGGACCCGGCGTCGGCGGATACAAGGGCGTCGGCGAGGGCGGCGCGATCGGTTCGACACCTGCCGTCATCAACGCGATCAACGATGCCCTGGCACCGCTCGGTGTCACGCTGACCCGCCTACCCGCCAGCCCCGCCGCGATCGTCGAGGCCATCGAGAACGCCCAGAAGTAAGGAACGCAGCACAGTGGAACTCAACAACGAATTCCGGGTCGCCGTGCCGGTGGACACGGCATGGGAGGCACTCAACGACGTCGAACGCGTCGCGCCGTGCATTCCGGGTGCTCAGCTGTTGTCGGTCGACGGCGACGCCTTCACCGGCGCGGTGAAGGTCAAGGTCGGTCCGATCACGGTGTCCTACAAGGGGGATGCCTCGTTCGAGGAGCGCGACAAGACCGCTCGCCGCGTTGTCATCAAGGCGCAGGGTAAGGAGACCCGCGGCAGTGGTAACGCGGCCGCGCTCGTGACCGCGCAACTCAAGGACGAGGGTGACGCGACCAGCGTCACGATCACCACGGACTTGACCATCTCGGGGAAGGCCGCTCAGTTCGGCCGCGGCGTACTGGCCGACGTGTCGACGAACCTGATCGGACAATTCGCCAAGAACCTCGAATCGGATCTTCTCGGCGGCGCCGCGACGACCGCACCGACCACGGAGACGGCCGCGGTTGCGGCTCAGCCCGATGCCGGCGATTCCATCGACATGCTCAAAGTCGTTGCGCTGCCGATGGCCAAGCGGGCCGCACCCGTCGTGGCCGCCGTCGTCGGCGGCTTGGCGATGGGCTTCCTGATCGGGCGGCGCCGCAGGAAGAGCCCCACCGCCGTACTGGCCGACGACCTGCAGTCCGCCCTGCTGCGACTGCTGAGCGCGCCGACCGAGCGGCTGCGGCCGTGAAAGCCGCTCCGTTCACCTACCACCGCCCCGAATCGGTGAAGGAGGCGGTGGACATGCTCGCCGAATACGGCGAGGACGCGAAGATCCTTGCGGGTGGGCAGAGTCTGGTGCCGATGCTGGCGATGCGCCTGACGCACTTCGACAACCTCATCGACATCTCCCGCATCGACGAGCTTCGCAGCATCGACCTGGTCGACGGCGCGGTACGCGTCGCGGCGGGCACCCCTCACTCGTTCGTCGGAATGGATGACGAAGTGGCGGAATCGGTTCCGCTGCTGACGCTGGCCACCCCGCACATCGGCCACTTCCAGATCCGCACCAGGGGCACACTCGGCGGCGCCATCGCGCACGCCGATCCTGCGGCGGAGTACGCGGCGGTCGCGCTCGCGCTCGACGCGCAGATGGATGTCGTCTCGTCGACGGGATTCCGGCAGATCGCGGCGAAAGACTTCTTCACCGGTCTTTGGGAGACCTCGCTGGCGCCCGGGGAGATGTTGACCGCGGTGCACTTCCCCGTGTGGGGTGGGCGGTCGGGTTTCGCGCTGGAGGAATTCGCCCGCCGCCACGGTGATTTCGCGATCGCCGGCGCCGCGGTGGCGGTCGAACTCGACGACGATGACCGGGTGAGTCGTTGCGGCATCGGCTTGTTGGGTCTGGGCTCGACACCGCTGCGGGGCGGCGCCGCCGAAGAGGCCGTCACCGGTCGACCGGTCGACGAGATCAGCGCCGAAGAAGTCGGGCGGCTCGCACTGTCCGGGCTCGAGGACATCCCATCCGACCTGCAGGGGTCGGCCACCTACCGGGCCAAGGTCGGGGCGACGATGGTCGCCCGCGCCTGGTCCGGCGCCATCACGGAGGCACGCGATGCATGAGATGCCGGTCGAAGTGACGGTCAACGGGCGCACGTTCGCAGCGACCGTGGAACCGCGCCTGACACTCGCGGACTTCCTGCGTGAGAAGTGTGGCTTGACCGGGACACACCTCGGGTGCGAGCACGGCGCCTGTGGTGCCTGCACGGTGCTGCTCGACGGCGACGCGGTGCGCGCCTGCCTGATCTTCGCCGTGCAGGCCGAGGGTATGGAGGTCACCACCGTCGAGGGCATCGGCGGCGCCGACGGCGAACTGTCGCCGGTGCAAGCCGCCCTGCGCGAATGCCACGGGCTGCAGTGCGGTTTCTGCACCCCGGGCTTCGTCACCTCCATCACCGCGTTGCTGCGTGACAATCCCAAGCCCAGCGAAGAGGAGATCCGCGAGGGTTTGTCGGGCAACTTCTGCCGGTGCACGGGTTATCAGGGGATCGTCAACGCGGTACACCGTGCCGCCGAGATGACCTGAGGCCGCCCATGTCGTCGGCGGGCCGCCGCGCCGACTCCGATACGATCGGCACCTTCTTCGAGACCCGAGGAGAACCATGCTGATCGCCGTCACCGGGGGCACCGGCTACGTCGGCGCCCACTGCGTGCGTGCCCTGCTTTCTGCCGGCCACCGCGTGCGCCTGCTCATCGCACCCGACGCGGAAGGCGCGCCGGTCCTGGCCAAACTCGCCGAAATCGGTGACGTCGAGACCGTCAGCGGCGACATCCGGCAGACCGCCACCGTCGAGGGGCTCCTCGACGGCTGCGACGCGGTGCTGCACGGCGCCGGCGTCGTCGGCACCGACAAGCGCCGCAGCACGCTGATGTGGGAAGTGAACGCCCATGCCACCGAAGCGGTGCTGACGCGCGCCGTGGCAGGCGGGTTGGACCCCGTCGTGTTGGTCAGCAGCTACAGCGCGCTGTTCCCGCCACCCGACGGGGTGATCGGTCCCGATACGCCGACCGCGCCCGGTCGCAGTCCCTACGCGCAGACCAAGTCCTACGCCGATCGCGTGGCACGGCGGCTCCAGGAGCAGGGCGCGCCGGTCGTCATCACCTACCCGTCGAGTGTGGTGGGTCCGGCGTTCCACACCGCCGCGGGCGTCACCGAGCGTGGCTGGGCGCCCCTGGTCCGATGGGGCGTCGCGCCGCGACTGCGCGGAGGGATGCAGATGATCGATGTTCGCGATGTCGCCGACGTGCACGCCGCGTTGTTCGTTCCCGGCCGCGGACCACGCCGCTACGTGTGCGGTGGCGAGTTGATCGCGTTCGACGACATGATCTCGGCCCTGGAGAAGGGCACGAAGCGCCGATTCCGGCGAATTCCGATCAGCCAGGGCATGTTTCGGGGCCTCAGCATCGTCGGAGAGGCGCTGTCCGGCGTCGTCGACCTTGGCGACGGTCTCACCTATGAGGCGGCACTGTTGCTCACCGCCGCGACGCCGACCGACGACTCTGCCACCACCGGCGACCTCGGCGTGACGTGGCGGTCGCCGGTCGAGGCGATCATCGCGACTTTCGAACGGCAGCAATCGGTTCCGTAACTGGTTCGTTCCGTAACTGGTTCGGACCGGCTGAGCAGCCGACCGGTCAGCTGCGGTCGGGCTCTGTGCGGGGGCCGAAACCGGATGGCGATTCACCCGCCGTGGCGTGCCTACCGATATGCGACTCGGCGCGCATCCGGTCCACCATGTGGGGATAGTGCAGCTCGAAAGCCGGCCGCTCCGAACGGATCCGGGGCAGCTCGGTGAAGTTGTGCCGGGGCGGCGGACACGACGTCGCCCACTCCAGCGAGTTGCCATATCCCCACGGATCATCGACTGTGACCGGCTCGCCGTAGCGCCAGCTCTTGAACACGTTCCAGACGAACGGCAGCATCGAGATACCCAGGATGAACGCCCCGATCGTCGACACCACGTTGAGCGGTACGAACCCATCGGCCGGTAGGTAGTCGGCGTAGCGACGAGGCATGCCTTCGTTACCCAGCCAGTGCTGCACCAAGAACGTGGTGTGGAAACCGATGAACGTGAGCCAGAAGTGCAGCTTGCCCAACCGTTCGTCGAGCAGACGGCCGGTCATCTTCGGGAACCAGAAGTAGATCCCCGCATAGGTCGCGAACACGATGGTCCCGAACAACACGTAGTGGAAATGCGCGATCAAGAAGTAGGTGTCGGAGACGTGGAAGTCCAGCGGCGGGCTGGCCAGCATCACGCCGGTGAGTCCACCGAGGAGGAAGGTGAGCATGAACCCGATCGAGAACAGCATCGGTGTCTCGAAGGTCAACTGTCCCTTCCACATCGTGCCTATCCAGTTGAAGAACTTGATCCCGGTGGGCACGGCTATCAGATAGGTGGTGAAAGAGAAGAACGGCAACAGCACCGCGCCGGTGGCGTACATGTGGTGCGCCCACACCACGACGGACAACGCTGCGATGCCCAGGGTGGCGTAGATCAGGGTGGTGTAGCCGAAGATCGGCTTGCGGCTGAAGACGGGGAATATTTCGGTGACGATGCCGAAGAACGGCAGCGCCACGATGTACACCTCGGGGTGGCCGAAGAACCAGAACAAATGCTGGTAGAGGATTGGTCCGCCGTTGGCCGGGTCGTAGACGTGCGCGCCGAGGTGGCGGTCGGCGGCCAGTGCGAGCAGCGCGGCGGTCAGGATCGGGAAGGCCATCAGCACCAGAACCGACGTCACCAGGATGTTCCAGGTGAAGATCGGCATCCGGAACATCGTCATACCGGGTGCGCGCATGCACACCACGGTGGTGATCATGTTGACCCCGCCGAGGATGGTGCCCAGACCGGCAACGGCCAGGCCCATGATCCACAGGTCACCGCCGGCGCCCGGTGAATGCATGGCGTTGCTCAGCGGCGCATACGCCGTCCAGCCGAAGTCGGCGGCGCCACCGGGGGTGATGAAGCCCGCGATCGCGATGAGCCCGCCGAACAGGAACAGCCAGTACGAGAACGCGTTGAGCCGCGGAAACGCCACGTCGGGCGCGCCGATCTGCAGCGGCAGCACCAGGTTGGCGAACCCGAACACGATCGGCGTCGCATAGAACAGCAGCATGATCGTGCCGTGCATGGTGAACAGCTGGTTGTACTGCTCATTGGACAGGAACTGCAGCCCCGGCATCGCCAGCTCGCCCCTGATGAACAGGGCCATCAACCCGCCGATGAAGAAGAACACGAAGCAGGTGACCACGTACATGATGCCGATCAGCTTGTGATCGGTCGTGGTGATGAGCTTGTAGATCAGCGTGCCCTTCGGGCCCATTCGGGCCGGGAACGGGCGACGCACCTCCAGCTGAGGAACCGAGGTCACTTCGGCGGTCACGTAACGCTCCCTTCGGCGCGGGGCCAGGGGTCATGTACCCAAATCTCGTGACCTCGATCTTAGGTAGCGCCGAAGCGGATCGAAAGCCATTCAGCGAAGCGGCGCGGCCGGGCCGGTCAGCCGGCCGCGTTCACAGGTGTCCCGTCGTCGCTGTGCATGCCGTACGGCACCGCCGTCAGCATCGTGACCGACAGCTCGGTTCCGCTCGGTGTCCGGAAGCTGCGCTGCTCACCGGGGCGGGCACCGAGGATGGCGGCGCCCAGCGGCGACTGGGTGGAGTACACCTCGATGTCGCCGTGTTCGGCGCTGCGCACGCCGAGCAGGAACGTTTCGATCTCGGCGGTGTCGTCGAACCGCACCGTGACGACCATGCCCGGTTCGGCGATACCGTCGTCCGGCGGATCCTCACCGACGACAGCGTTGATGAGCATCTCGTGGATCTGCTGGATACGTGCTTGACGTGCCCGCTTGATCGCGCTCGCGTTCTCGTCGGCTTCTTCGTCGCCGACCGCGTTCGCGCACAGCTCGCGCAGTGTGGCGAGCTCTTCTTGCAACCGCTCGTAGGCCGCCCGCGAGATCCAGATCCGCTGCGCACTTGTCATTTTTCGGTCCTTCCGTGCAATCAAGCTGGGAGTCGGCCGGCTGCCGAGTCGATGGCGCCCTCGTAGGGCGTGGCTTCCAGGAGCGTCACTCGTAACTCCTTACCGGTGGGGGCCTCATACGTTCGCCGATCCCCCGGCCGTGCGCCGAGGATCGCGACGCCCAGCGGCGACCGCGGCGAGTAGACCTCGATCTCGGCGGGTTCGATACCGCGGATCCCGAGCAGGAACGTCTCGGTGTCACCGGTGTCGTCGTAGCGGATGGTCAAGACCATGCCCGGCTCAGCCACGCCATCGTCGGGCGGGTTCTCGCCAACGACGGCGTTCGCGAGCAGGTCTTCGATCCGGTGGATCCGGTTGGACCGCATTCGGTCCTCCGCCGTACGGGCGGCGTCATCGTCGGTGGCGTCGTCGGACACCTCGGGTCGATGTTTGGCCCTCAGCTCGGCCAGTTCGGCCTGCAGTTTGATGTAGGCACGGCGCGTCATCCAGACGCGGTCGGTGCTCGTCATGCTCGTCATGTTCGGTCCTTTCTCGAAGGGTGTTGCCGTCAGGGGCGGGCCACGGGCTGTGGCAGCGCCGCCCCTGACGACTCGCCGTGCCCCGCGAGGGGCAGAAAAGTCGTGTGCTTGCTCGGCCTATGCGACCGCGCGGCGGAGCGGATCGAAGGGCCGCAGCGCTTCGGGTTGCTTGCCGGTCGTGATCTGTTCGGCCAGGAGCCGGCCGGTGACCGGACCGTGAGCCAGTCCCCACATGCCGTGCCCGCCCGCCACGTAGACGTTGCGCGACATCTCACCGATCAGCGGTCTGCCGTCCGGGGTGATCGGCCGCGGACCCACCCAGATGTCGCTGCGTTCGGCCCACCTGACTCCCTCCAGGAGTGGGCTCGCCGAGTCGACGATCGCGCCGACGCGCTCGGGGATCGCCGGTTCGTGCGGATCGCGCAACTCCATCGTGCCTGCCACTCGCAGCGCACCCTTGTACGGCGTACACGCGATGCGTGCATCCGGCAGATAGATCGGTCCGGGGATGGGTCGATCCACCGGCACGGTGAACGAGTAACCGCGACCGGACTCTACGGGCACGCGCAGCCGGTGCCCCGCCAGCCGCGACATCCACGCGCCGGTGGCGATCACCGCGCTGTCGGCGGTCAGATGTTTGCCGCTGTAGGGCTGCACCACCACGCCGTTGCCGGAACTGAACACGCCCCGCACGTCATGGGTCAGGATGCTTCCGCCACGCTCCTCGACCGCACGGCCCAGGGCTTGCACGAAACGGCCAGGGTCGACGAAGCGCTGGCCGTTGATGTTGATGCCGGCGGTGATCGCGGGCGAAGCCAGGGGCACCTGCTCGCGCAACGCCTCACCGGACAAGCCGGTGACGAACAGCTCCTGCCCGGCGCGTTCGAGGGCACGCAGTTCGCGCATCGTCTTCTCGGCGTCGTCGGTGGTGCGGAAGATCGCGGTGATCGGGGCGTCGGTCACCGGGGCGTCCACCCCGTTCGAGATCAAGACGTCGAAAGCCTCGATGCATTCCTGGTTCAGCGGCACGTTGGCCGCCACCGCCTGGTTCCACACCGACGAACGAGAGTTCGCGGCGAACTGGATCAGAAACAGCCACAACGCACCGTCGATGGTCAAAGGGATGTGCAGGGGGGCGTTGCGGTCACGCAACGAGCGCAGGCCGTACCGCAGCGTCTTCGGCGAGTTCAACGGCAGCGTCAGCGCGGGCGCGACCCATCCGGCGTTGCCCCACGAGGCGCCTGCGGCGACCCCGCTGCGGTCCACGACGGTGACGTCGACACCGCGCTCCTGCAGGAACCACGCCGTGGACAAGCCGACGATGCCGGCGCCGACCACGATCGCAGACCGCGGTCCACCGTCAATCCGCTCGCCGCCGACCATTGCCATCCCTCCATCACTGAAAAAGTCTGTTCGTTGACTCCATGGTCGGCCGGACGAGTGCGTTCCGACTTGCCCGTGCAGGACAATCGGCCGGGTCGCCGTTGTGGCGATCCGACAATGACCTGGTCGGGCCGGTCCGATCGTGGCGGCTCAGTCGGTGTCGATCGCGGCGAGTTCGATCATCATGGCGAGGCGCTTGCGGGCGTCCTCCAGCGGCAGATCGGTGATCTCCCCCATTTTGCGCAGGCGGTACCGCACGGTGTTCTCGTGGACGCCCAGGCGCAGCCCTGCCTGGGCGGGATCACCCAGCGCCTCCAGATACGCCCGCAACGTCGGGATGTACTCGGAGGCGTGGTCCTGGTCGTGGCGGCGCAGTTCGGCGACCGGTCCCCTGTCTGGCGTACGTCCCGCGCGTGCGGCGGTCCGAAGACGCTGCAGCAGGATCTCGTCCCATGACTCGTCGTAGGCGGGCGGCACGGCGTCATTCGGCCCGACCTCGTGCAGCGCCAGGCATTCGTCGGCCTCCTGCCGTGCCGCTGGCAGGTCGACGGCCACGGCCGCCTTGCTGATGCCGGCCACCACCATCACCCGGTCCGGCAGCGCTGCCTTCAACGCGTCGACCCACTTGCGGGCGCCTGCGACCCGTTCGCCCGGCATCAACGTGTAGAGCGTGTTGCCCGCCAGCGCACTGCGACCCGGACGCGACCAACCGAAGCCGGCGGTCGCGCGTTCGAAGGCCAGCAGCAGCGCCGCATCCCGTTCACCGTCGATCGACGCCTGCACGGCGATGACCCGCGCCGGCCCCTGCGACAGCCCCAACCTGCTGGCCGACGCTGCGGCGTCGGCACTTCCGTCGAGTAGCCGCAGCACCAGATCGGATTCGACCTGCCGTTCGAGATCGGCACTGGCGCGCGAGCGCAACAGGTGAAGGGCGACGGTCCTGGCATTGTCGGTCAGCGCCGTTAGTTCGGGATCCACCAACGGCTTCGGGGACGAGACCCACACCGCACCCATCAGCTCTCGACCCGACCGCACCGCGACCACCGTGCGGCCCGACAGGCCCTGATCGGCGTTGGGCGCGACGAACATCGGATCGTCCGAGGACGTGAGATGGGTGAACACGCCTTGCGACGCGAAGTATTCACGCAACCACTCCGGCGCTTGCCGGTTCATGATCGTCGCGACGCGGGCGCGGTCGGCGTTCTCCTGCATCGTCGAGTACGCGAGCACGCGTGACAGCGGGTCCTCGATGGTCACCGCGCCGCCAGCCGACTCGGCCAAGCTGTCGGCAAGCGCGAACAAATCCGTTGGGCCGCGGCCGGATTCCGTTTCCCGGCCTTCCAGCACCAGCCCGTAGACGATGGCAGAGAGTTCGCTCCACGGCACCGCCGGATCGACGACCATCACCGCGACGCCCTCGACCATGCCGGCGAATGTCGTGTCGTTGTCGCCGTCTCGAAGCAACACCACCATCGCGCGCGCCGAAACCGCCCATCGCAGCGCCTCGTTGACCGTTCGCGCGCCGATCGCCAGCAGCACGTCACCGGTGATCGTGCGGCCCTCGGTGACCTCGTGCATCACCACGCTGCCCAATTCCGTCGAGCGCGGGATCGGGCAGAAGCGCAGGCGCACGCCGTAGCTCCCCAGCACGTTGACCAGTCGGTCCAAGGTGACCACGGGCCGACGTTACCGCGCTGTCAGGAGAGCGGGGGTTTCACTCGTCAGGTCGAGACGACTCCCCGCAGACCCTCCGCCCCAAAGAGCGGCTCGAGCATCGACGAGTAGTCGGGTCCACGCCGCACCAACTGACCGCCGTCGACGTTGATGACCTGACCGGTGATGAAGCTGGCGGCATCGCTGAGCAGGAAGAGCGAGGCATTGGCGATGTCCTCCACCTCACCGGGCCGCGGCAACGGCGTGCAGGCGGCGTAGTCGCCGCTGAGCTCCGGGGATTCGAGTACCGGTGCGACGAGCTCGGTGCGGATCAAGCCGGGGCGGATGCAGTTCACGCGCACCCAGGAGGCGCCGAGTTCGTCGGCGGCGAGCTGCATCATGTGGTCGATGCCCGCCTTGGAAACGCCGTATGCGCCGAACCAGCGGTGCGTGTTGCTCGCTGCGATCGACGAGATGCCGATGAACGATCCGCCGCCACCGCGCACCAGTTCGCGCGCCGAGTGCTTGAGCACGTACATGGTGCCGTTGATGTTCAAATCGACGGTGCGTCGCCACAGTTCGGAATCGATCTGGGTGATCGGCCCGATCGTCTCGCTGCCACCTGCACAGTGCACGACACCGTAGAGGCGGCCGGTCCACGCCGTGGTGGCCTCGACGACCCGTTCCACCTCGTCCTCGTTCGTCACGTCGGCCGGCTCGTAGAGCACGGAACCGGGGCCGCCCTGGGCCTTGATCTCGTCGGCCGCGCTGGACAGCCTGTCGGCGTTGCGGCCGACGAGCATCGCGTTACCGCCGGCGGCCACCACAGCGGCAGCCACACCCTTACCGATGCCGCTGCCGCCGCCCGTCACCAACACCGTCCGACCCGTCAGGGACAACTCCACCGCAAACCCCTTCGCTACCGCTAGAACAGGTTCTAGTTATACGTCACGGCACGTCACGGCGGGCGGGCTTCGGCGGGCCGAGTGTGCGCCAGTCCGGCACATTCGGCGGCAGCCCGACCGGGTAGCGGTTCTCGTTGTGCGCCGCCCAGTGCGCGTGTCCGAGTTCGTGAATGTGGAACGCGTGGCGCAGCGCCTCGGTGAAGCCCATCGCATCCGCGGCGGCGTTGACCGAATCCTTGATGAGCAACGCCGCCATCGTCGGGCGCTCGGCGATCCGGCGGGCGAATTCGAGTGTCTTGTCCTCAAGTTCATCGCGCGCGAAGATCTTCGACACCATGCCGAGGCGGTACGCCTCATCGGCGTCGATCGAATCACCGGTCAGCAGAAGCTCTTTGGCCTTCCGAGCGCCGAATTCCCATGGATGCGCGTAGTACTCGACGCCGGGCATTCCCATCCGCACGCCCACCACGTCGCTGAACTTGGCATCGTCGGCAGCGACGATCAGATCGCACGCCCAGATGAGCATGAGCCCGGCCGATATCGCATTTCCCTGCACCTGGGCGATCGTGATCTTCCGCAGATCCCGCCACCGGCGCGTGTTCTCGAAGAAGAAGTGCCACTCCTGCAGATACGTGCGCTCGGCGATCGCCGGCACGGTGGCGCCGTGCGATTGAAACGTCGGATGCTGAGCCGGGCCCGGCGTTCGCTCCAGCATCGCCTCTTCCGACCCGAGATCGTGGCCCGCCGAGAAGTTCTTGCCGCGCGCGGCCAGGATCACCACCCGCACATTGTCATCGGCTTCTGCGCGGCCGAACGCCTCGTCCAACTGCACCAACAATGTGCGGGACTGGGCGTTCTGCGCGTCCGGACGATTCAGCCAGATGCGGGCGATCTGGCCGTCGTCGAGGGTTTCGTACGTCACCTGTTGCGCTGCACCGCCTCCGGCATCGGCGCTCGTCAGATCAGGGCTCGCCATCGCGGATCACCTCGCTTGTAGTTCGACCACCTGCACATTACGGTGCGCCCCGCATCGCTTTATCGCCGGTGCCGCAGCAACCTGGCAGTCGATTCACAGATGCCATTCGCGCGTCCTTCGGTGCGGCGTATTCCGTTGCTGGGTAAGGCTGTCACGGCCCAACCGGCACTCGTGGCGCTAACCACCTTCGGCGGTTCGGGGCCTGCCAACGGTGCAAAGATGCACGAATCAACCGATCGGCTCCTAGAATCGCGGAATGGCGAATTATTCGGTCCCGCTCCGGAGACTCGTTCTCACCGGCGCTTTCATAGTCGCGGCCGCGGCAGGTCCCATGGCCGCACTGCATGTCGCGTCGGAACCGAGCGCTGCACTGGCTCAGGGCTGCCAGGGGGGTGAGGAGCAAGACCAATTCACCATGACGTGTGTGCCGTTCATGGTCCCGAACTCGCCGCCTCTTTTCCAAACCACCGCGGCGAACCCGGATGTCCCGGAGATTCAAGGTATCCCCTGCATCGGGCACAACGCCGGGGCCTGTCTGGGGTTGGCCGAGGACGAAGCCGCGGCCGGCCCACCCGCGCAGCCTCGCTCCACCATCAGCGCCAGCCCGTAGTCGGGCAGGTCGGCCATTTTGCGAAGCTGTGCAGAAAGCTTTCGGCTTCCATAGAATCCCTGCCAAGAGCACGGTTGATCACTACAGAAAGCGTGACAATGGCGAGCTTGAAGTCCCCTGTACAACGGCTGATCCTTGCCGGCGGCTTCGCGGTTGCGATCGCCGCGGCACCGGTGGTCTCCGTCTTCGCAACACCCACGGCCCCGGTTGCGCCGCAGGCTCAAGGCTGCTCGGGCGGGGAGGAACCGGACCAGTTCACCGGCAACTGCGTACCCCACACGGTGCCCAACGCCGGCTCGGTGTTCACCACACAACCCGGTAACCCCGACGTCCCCGAGGTCATGGGCATCCCGTGCATCGGCCACAACCAGGGCGGCTGCATCGGCCTGGCAGAGGAGGCCCAGGCGCAGACGGTGACACCGCCCCCGGCTCCCGTCTTCAGCCACAGCCCCTAGTCAAAGGGGTTAACCGACCGGCGCGGTCTCCCTTTCGCATACAGTTGTCGTATGCCTGCGAAATCAGATCCCGCTGAGCTCGGCGACGTCGAACCCCTCGCCGACAGCACCGCCCGCCAGGCGCGACGCGTCGTCGCCGCGTACGCGAAGGACGCCGACGAATGCCGGGTGTTCCTCTCGATGCTCGGCATTGGGCCCTCGAAACTCGAGGCGTAAGTGACTTCAGGGGACGGTCCACGGGCCGACTCCGGCAGCGCCGATTTCGTGGTGGTGGCCAACCGCCTGCCGATCGACATGGAGCGGCTACCTGACGGCAGCACCACCTGGAAGAGAAGTCCGGGCGGATTGGTCACGGCCCTGGAACCGTTGCTCCGCCGTCGGCGCGGGGCGTGGATCGGTTGGCCCGGTGTACCCGACGCCGACGACGAGCCGATCCAACAGGACGACATGACCCTGTGCCCGGTCAAGCTGTCCGCCGACGACGTCGCGAAGTATTACGAAGGCTTCTCGAACGCGACCCTGTGGCCGCTCTACCACGATGTGATCGTCAAGCCGATCTACCACCGGGAGTGGTGGGACACCTACGTGGTGGTGAACCGGCGCTTCGCGGAAGCCACCGCAAAACACGCCGCGCACGGCGCGACCGTGTGGATCCAGGACTACCAACTGCAGTTGGTGCCCACGATGCTGCGCATGCTGCGTCCGGACCTCACCATCGGGTTCTTTCTGCACATCCCGTTCCCGCCGGTCGAGTTGTTCATGCAGATGCCGTGGCGCACCGAGATCATCGAAGGCCTGCTCGGTGCGGATCTGGTCGGGTTTCATCTGCCCGGCGGTGCGCAGAACTTCCTCATCCTGGCCCGAAGGCTGGTCGGCGCCAACACTTCTCGAGCCACGATCGGGGTCCGGTCACGGTTCGGTGAGGTGAGTTTCGGCTTCCGCACGGTGAAGGTCGGCGCCTTCCCCATCTCGATCGACTCGACCTCGCTCGACCAGCAGGCACGGTCCCGGTCGATCCGCCAGCGCGCCAAGGAGATCCGCGCCGAGTTGGGCAACCCCCGCAAGATCCTTCTGGGTGTGGACCGTCTCGACTACACGAAGGGCATCGACGTCCGGCTCAGGGCGTTGTCGGAACTGCTCGCCGAGGGCCGGGCCAGCCGCGAGGACACCGTGCTCGTCCAGCTTGCGACACCCAGTCGGGAGCGGGTCGAGAGCTATATCGAGATGCGCCAGGACATCGAACGTCAGGTCGGCCACATCAACGGCGAATACGGTGAGGTCGGCCATCCGATCGTGCACTATCTACACCGCCCGGTGCCGCGCGAGGAGTTGATCGCGTTCTTCGTCGCGGCCGACGTCATGCTGGTGACCCCGCTGCGCGACGGCATGAACCTCGTCGCCAAGGAGTACGTGGCGTGTCGCAGCGATCTGGGCGGCGCGTTGGTTCTCAGCGAGTTCACCGGTGCGGCAGCGGAATTGCGTCAGGCCTACCTGGCCAATCCGCATCATCTCGAGGGTGTCAAGGACGCCATCGAGGCCGCGTTGAACCAAGCGCCGGAAGAGGGCAGGCGCCGCATGCGGGCGCTGCGCAGACAGGTGCTCGCACACGACGTCGACCGGTGGGCGCGGGCGTTCCTCGATGCGCTGGCTTCCACGGAGTCCGCCGACGGGCGGTCCTGAAGCCAGTTACCTGCTCCCGATTAAATCGGGGTGATGTACTGGATCAGCCACTTGCCGTCGACCTTTTGATAGTCGACCCGCAGGCGGCTGCCGTCGTAGATGGGTTCCTTGGACTTGTCGGTGACGGTGCGGTTCAAATACACCATCACCGAAGCCGATTCACGATGCGCGTCGAGCACGCCGACCCCGACGACGTGCGCTTGGCTGACCAACTGGCGTTCGCGCGCCTGCGGGATGATGTCCTTGTCCGCGCGATCGCGGAACTCCTGGCGGTAATCCGGGGTGAGCATCGGGTAGACCTCGTTGAGCGTGCGCTCCACGGTCTGGTAGTCGTAGCCGAACACCTTCGGGATCTGGCGCTCGGCCAACGGAGCCAACTCGCTGCGCGCGGCCAGCTCGCCGCGCTGCTCCACGCGGTTCCAGTAGAGCCAGCCACCGACACCGGCCGACGCCACGAACGCGACTGCCAACAGAACCGACAGCGCGCCGACGATCCGCGCGGTCCACGGCGACTTGGTGCTAGTTGACGGTGCGGGCATCAGTTCCCACCGTCGGGGTATTTCAGGTCGTAGGCCGTCATGTGCCCGTTGTCGTCCTCGTGCACGATGACCCGCAACCGATACGGTTGCGACGGCTGGTTGTTGCCGTCCAGGTCGGTCACGGTGACCCGCGCGGACACCAACACCGCGGCGTTGTTCGCGACCTCGTCGATCTTCTCCAAGGCCGCGCCGTTGATCACGGCTTCGGCGCTGGCGTTGGTGTCGCGGAACAGCATTTTGAGGTTCTCGGTGTTGTTGCCTTCGGTCATCATCGCGCGAAGCGGTCCGCTGGTGCTGTTGACGAACCGGTCGACGCTCTGGTCGATGGTGTCCTGCTCGTAGCTGAACATGTTCACCACCAGCTGCGAGGCCGTGTCGACGAAGCGCTGCTCGCGCGCCAGCGTCGCGTCGGTGTCGCGCTGCGCAGCGACCATCAACGCGCCCAGCCCCACCAGCACGGCCGTGGCGGCGGCGGCAGCAGCCAGGAAGACCGTCGCGACGAGCTTGCGGTTGGGTTGCCTGCGGGGCGGCGGGGCCGCCGGCTTCGTCAGCCGGACCGTGACCGGTTTGGGCGCCTCGACCCGAACGGCCGTCGCCGTGGACTCACCGCTCGCCGGGCCTGCCGCCCGCGATGCCCGCCGACGCCGCCCCGACCTCGACCTGGTCTGCGCCGGTGCCGTCTCGCTCGTCACTTCGCTCGAGCTCACCGAAGCCGAACCTCCGTCATTACGCCTGCCTTGGGGCCAACATCAGATCGACCCAGTTTTCTGCAGGCGCCAGTTTGTCAGTCGCGGCCGCGATGACGCCAGTTCCGCCCTCGGGGTCGACGAACTGCCCGTTCTGGTCGTATGTCGTGAAACGGGGACCGGTCGATCCCGTCGCCATCGGTGGCGCCTCCGCGGGCAGCGGCGGACCCGCCGGTGGCGGAGACCCAGGCGGCGCCGGAGGCGGCGGAACGATGCCTGCCGGCGGGGGCGGTGGTGTGCGGCCGTACGGCGGCACCACGTGGTCCGGCGGGCTGAAGAACGGCCACGCGGGCGGCAGGCTCGGCGGGACCTCGTTCGGCGGCACCGGGAGTGGGAACGGCGCATGCGGCGCGGGACCGGGACCCGGCGGAACGCCGGGCGGCAGCTGCACCGCCGGTGGGCCGGGGTCCGGGTCCACCTGCGGCGGGATGTAGGGGAACTTGTTGGGCGGCAGGATGTTGCGGCCGTCCTCGGGGGTGTCGTCCTCCATCACGTCCATCGGTGTTCCGAGCGGCACCGGCGGACCACGCCACGGGTTGTTGCCGATGGGGACGTAACCGCGCGGGTCGCGGCACAGCTGCACGGTCGGCGCACGCTTGCCAGGGAACTCCTGGCAGGGGTAGTTGCGCGCGCCGCGAACGACGGACGGATCGTTGTGCGGCGTCTTGCAGTACAGGTCCTTGGGCAGTTCGCGCAGCGTCTCGTCCGCCGGGCTGCGCATCTCGCTCGGTGGCACGAACCCAGTCAGGCACGGTGGCGGGTCTTGAAGGTGGATCTTGAAGTCGAGCTTGCCGCCTTCGTCTGCAGGCACGCCGCCGGCCACGGTCAGCAATGCTGCCACCAGCGCCGGGAAGACCACCAGTGAGTGCTCGAGCGACTTGCGGTATATGACGCCGATGCGGCCGAAGTTCGCCAGGTTGGCGGCCAGCACCGGGAACGACGGCCGGATACCGCTGAACAGCTCGTTGGCCTCGGCCGTCGCCCCGGGCACGGTCTGCAGCGTCGCGCGCAACTGCGGGTCGGCGTTGGCCACCTCGGTGGTGAAGCGCGCCAGCCCGTCGGCCAGCGAGCGAATGTCGTCGCCGCTGCGGATCTGCGCGTCGAGGAATGGACCGACCTGGTCGATGAGCTGATTCACCTGGCCGTAGTTGGCGTTGGCCTCGTCGACGAGCATCCGCGCCGACTGGATCATCCGCGCCAGTTCGGGTCCGGACCCGTTGAACGCCTTGAAGGTCTCGCGCAGCAGTTGCTGGATGCGGCTGTCCCCGACACTCGTGACGAGCGCCTGCGCCTCCTCCAGCAGACCCGCAATGTCTTGTCCGATCGCCGTGCGATCGACCCCGATGTTGGAGCCGTCGCGCAGCGTGGCGCTCGACGCGTCCGCGGGAGGCACCAGGTCGACGTACTGTTCGCCGACCGCGGACACGCTCTTGACCGTGGCGGTCACGTTCTCCGGTACGGGTGTGCCGCTGTTGAGGCGCATCTTGGCGACGACGCCGTCATCGGAGAGACCGACCGACTCGACCCGGCCGATCGTCACCCCGCGGTATGTGACGTTCGCGTTTTCGTACAGCCCGCCTGCGGCGACGAAATTCGCGGTCGCTCGGTAGGTGCCGATGCCGACCGCGGCCGGTAGCTGCAGATAGAAGATCGAGATCGCGCCCACCGTCAGCACGGTGACGATCGCGAAAATCGAAAGCTGGATATGAGTAAGGCGCGACAGCATCTAGGGCCCCTCCCCGTGCTGCGTCGCCGTGCCCGGCGGAATCTCGAACGGGTCAGCGGCCTGTCCGGAAAGGTTGGCCAACGAGCCGGTCATGAAATCGGGCGGGGTGATTACCTCGTGCATTCGCTTCATGTTCGGATCCAATCCCCACGACGTCGTGAAGACGGACTCACCGGTACGCCGCAGCGTCAGATCGAATGTGGTGTACACGTTGAGGTAGTCGCCACGCACTGCGTTCCTCAAGTACTTGTAGTGGAAGGGGAATGTCGGCAGGAATTCGAGGTCCTTGATCAGATAGTCCGCGTTGTCGTTGAAGGACTTCACCACCGGGTAGAGATCCTTGAAATCCGCCGCGAAGTCATCCTTGGTCTGCTCCAGGACACGGGACGCGATGGTGGCGAAGCTCCGCAGCGCCGTGAAGGCCTCGACGATGTTGGCGCGGTTGTCGTTGAGCACCTGCAACGCCGTGGGTAGGCGGTCGAGTGTCAGCCCGAGGTTGTCCTTGCTACGCGCGAGGATCCCGGCGAACCGGTCCAACCCCTCCATGGCGGCGATGATGTCGTTCGTTTGGCGGTCCAGCGAGCTGGTCAGTTCGGCGAGCCGCGGGATCAGGTCGACGAACGAGCCCTGCCGTCCGGCGATCGCGTTGTACGTCTCGTCCGTGATGTCTTGCAGCGCACCGAGATTGCCCTTGTTGACCACGACGCCGAGAGTGGACAGAACTTCCTCGGTGGTCGGATAGCGGCCGGTCCGGTCCAGCGGGATGTGCGAGCCGTTCTTGAGCTTCCCGACGCCGGGGCCGTCGGCGGGTGCGGCCAGTTCGATGTGTTGCGAACCGAGCAGCGAGGTCTGCGCCACCTTCGCGGTCGCGTTCTCGGGCAGGTTGACGTTCTCGTCCAGCGACAACTGGACCGCGGCGTAGTACGTACCGTCGGAACGCTGCACGGCTTCGATACCCGACACGCTTCCGACGGTGACGTCGTCGACCATCACCGGCGAGTTCTGCGGCAGCGTCGACACATCGGGCAGTTCCACGGTGATCTCGTAGGAACCGGGGCCGTGCCCGGCGGTGCCCGGCATGTTCAGGGAGTTGAGCCCGCCGAACGAGCAGCCGGCCAGAAGCACGGCCAGCGACGCTATCGCCACGATCTTGCGGATCACGGTGCACCTCCACCTGGCAGCGGGGCGGGCATCGGCCCGGGGGCGACGGGTTCGCCGGCCTCGGACGGGCTCTCCGCCGAACCTTGGGAGTCCGCGAGCGGAGCTTCAACGATCGGTCCACCGACATGCGCGGCGCCGGGAGCCACGTCGGGCGCAGGGGGCACCATGAGCGAACTGAGGTCCATATCCGCCGATATCTGCGGCGGTGTCACACCTGGGGCGCTATTCCACTGCAGATACGGAACCGGAGTTTCCGCTTTTGCCTCGGTGGCGGGAGAGTCATAGATGATCTGGCCCTTGTACGCGGTGATGCTGTTGATCGGGTGGAACAGCAGCGGTGGGAAGTTCATCGCGATACGCTTGAAAACCGGACCCATACGCTGCCGGCAGATCTCCGTGCGCTTGAAGTTGTCCGGTTTAGGGGCCGCCTCGAATGAGCCGCCGCAGATGAACTGCACCGGGTTGGCGAAATTCGGCAGCGTCAGCAGGCCGCCCACGGTGCCCTGGGCCGGGTTATAGATGTTGTAGAAGTTCGATAGCCCGTTTGGTGAAACGTGCAGGACTTGCTCGATGTCCTCGCTGCGCTCGGTCAGGATGCTCGTGAAGTCGGCCAGCTTGGTGACCTGGTCGATCAGCGCGCTGTTGCTCTCGTTGAGGAAGCCCCTCACGTCGCCCAGCGCCTGGTTCAACGTGGCGAGCGTGTTGTCCAGGCCCGCCGAACTGTCCGCGAGCACCTGCGATACCGACGCAACGTGGTTGGAGAACTGCACGATCTGCTCGTTGCTGTTCGACAGCGCATTGACCAGTACCTGCAGGTTGCGGATTGTGCCGAACAGGTCGGTGCGCGAGTCGCCGAGCCGGCCCGCGGTCTGCGAGAGCTCCCGCAGCGCCTTGCGGAACGTGTCCCCGTTTCCGTCGAAGGTGTCTGCGGCCTGGTTGACGACGACCGACAGCGGGCCCTGCATCGAACCGGGTTTGGGTCCGAGTTGCGCGCTCAGTGCGGTGAGCTGTTCTTTGACCTCGTCCCACTCGACCGGTACCGCGGTGCGGTCGAGTCCGATCTCCGCGCCGTCGGCCATCGCCGTGCCACCGGTGTAGGCCGGTGTGAGCTGAACGAACCTGGCCGACACCAGATTCGGTGCGATCACGAGCGCCTTGGCATCCGCCGGGACCTGGATCCCGTGATCCAGCGTCATCGTGACCTTCACGTCGCCGACCCGCGGCTCGATCGAGTCGACCCTGCCGACGGGGACCCCCACGATGCGGACCTCGTCGCCCGGATAGAGCCCGACCGCCGAGGTGAAGTACGCCGTCACCTTGTTACCGGACCGGGTCGGCCACACCAGGAACACCCCGACGGCGAGCGTGATCACCAGCAGGGCGGCCAGCGTCGGCCGCAACCAGCCGCTGCGGATCAAGGTCGAAGTCGCTTGCGTCACGGTGACTTCGGCCTGATGATCAGGCGCTCGGAGATGTACCCGCGCAGATAGTCGGCAAGGCTGTCCGGAAGCTTTCCCGGCTGGAAGTAGGAATCGAGCAGCACTTCAGCCAGGGGTGCGGGCGGCAGCCCATACAGGTTGACCTGGAAGCCCGGGCCGGCCCCGACCACCTCGCCGAGCGTCGTGGCGTACGGCGGCAGCCGCTTGAGCGCTTCGCTGATGTGTTCGCGCCGCTCGAGGAGGTTGTCGAGCACCAGGTTGAGCTTCTCCAGCGCGGGCCTGAACTCACGGCGGTTGTCGGCGACGAAACCGGAAAGCTGTTCTGACACATCGTCGATGCCGGCGATCAGATTGCTCAGCGCCTGGCGCCGTTCGTCGAGCGCGGCGAACAGCCGGTTGCCGTCGACGATCAGCTGGTTCACCTGTCCGGCGCGCCGCGCCAGCGTGTCGGAGACCCGCTTGGCGTGGCCGAGCAGCTGCGCGAGCGCCTCGTCACGTTTGTTCAGGCTGCGCGACAGGTTCGCCACCCCGTCCAGCGCACCCCGCAGATGCGGGGTGGCGTTGCGGAGCGAGTCGGTGATCGCCTGCAGCGCCTGCTCGAACCGCGGCTTGTCCAGCTCGCCCGCGGTCTGCCCGAGGTCCTGCAACGCCGTGGCCAACGTGTACGGAGTCGTGGTGCGCGCCAACGGAATGACCGTCGCCTCACCCGTTCCCTGCGGAGTCACCGCCAACGACTTCTCACCGAGCACCGTGTCGGTCTTGATCGCGACCATCGACTGGTCGCCCACCCTGATGTCACGGTCGACCGTGAACAGCACCTTGGCCGCGTCTCCTGCCAGCTCGACAACGGTGACCTTGCCGACCTTGATGCCCGACACGTTGACGTCGTTGCCAGGGATGATGCCGCCCGCGTCGCTGAAGTACGCCTCGTAGGGTTTGCCCTGCGGGAAGAACGGCAGGCTGCTGTAGCCGAACGACACCAGCACCAGGCATGCCACCAGGAAGATCCCGAAGATGCCCTTGCGCAACGGATTCGAATCACCGGCTCTACTCGACATTCGGCGCGCACCTCCCCTTCGACGGATCGGGCGGACCACCCAGCGGAATCAGGATGTCACTGCCCGCAGGACCGTTGACCTTCAATCGTGTCGAACAGTAGAAGATGTTGAAGAACGAACCGTAGGCGCCAAGAGCGTTGAGCCGCATATAGTTCTCGGCCAAGGGCTCGATCGTCTTGTTGACATCGGCCTTGCGCTCGTCGAGCCGCTGCGCCAGAGGTCGCACGTTCTCAATGACCCCCTGGACGGGCCTGCGTGACTTCCGCAGCATGTCGGTCAGATCATTCTCCGCCGACGCGAGCGGCTCGATGGCACCGGCGATCGGATCGCGGCCTTCGGCCAGACCCGTGATGAGCTGCTGCAGTTGGTCGACGCTGGCGTCGAACTGCGAACCCTTCTCGTCGACGGTCGCCAGCACGGTGTTCAGGTGGCCGATGACGTCACCGATGAGCTGGTCTCTAGCCGCCAGGTTCTGGGCGAACGCACTGGTGGTCGACAACAGGTTCGACAGCGCACCGCCCCCGCCCTGCAACAGCTCGATCACCGCGTTGCTGACCTCGTTGACCTTCTGACCGTCGAGACCCCTGAGCACCGGCCGAAGGCCGCCCAGCAGCGCGTCTAGATCGAGCGCGGGTTGGGTGTTCTCCTTGGGAATCGTGCTGCCGGCCGGCAACTTTCGCAGTTCGCCGGGCCCGGAGGCTATCTCGAGATACCGGTCCCCCACCAGGTTCTCGTAGCGGACCACCGCGCGCGTCGAGGTGTAGAGCTGGTAGCGCTTGTCGACATCGAAGGAGACATCGACCGTGTTGTCGGGGTTGAGCTTGACGTCACCGACGGTACCGACCGGGACACCGGCGATCCGAACGTCCTGGCCAGCCTTCAACCTGGAGGCGTCGGTGAAGGTCGCGTGATAGCCCTTCTCCGCGGTGAACCGGAATTCGCCGAAGACAACCACCAGCATCGCGGCCACCAGGAGCATGACCACGGTGAAGATGCTCACGCTGAGCAACGTCTTGTCGCCGCGCATCAGGGCCTCCGCTTCTTCGCGCAAGCGTCCCCCGCGCGCGGGCGGTACCCCCACATCAGAAGTCATCCCGTTCCGCGAACGCCCCGTTGAACAGCCACTGCAGCGTCGACGGCGCGTCGAACTGCAACTCGGTGTTCGGTTGGTACGGGACATAAGCATTGTCGGTCACCAGGAACGGCGTGCGATACCAGGACCCGCCGAATTGCTTGTTCGGGACTTCAGGGAGACCACGGCAGTTCGGGCCACCGGTGCCGTTCACGATCGGGAGGCTCTCGGGATACGTGTACGCCGGTGAACCGGGGAGAAAATTCGAGGCGACGAACAGACCCGGTCGGATTCCGCCGATAATGGGGGCGAACCGGTCCACCGCCTGGGCAGTGCCCTTCAGCAGGCAACCGAACATCGGTGAGTACTCACCGACCACCTTTAGTGGCACACGGAGTCGTTGGATCGCCGCGATGTAGTCGTCTTCGGCGGGTTGGAGGGTGGCGGTGCCGTTGTTGGCGAGGCCGGTCGCGGCCAACAGCGTCGCGTTGAGATTGTCCTTCTCGTCGACGATCGTGTCGCTGATCGCGGGTGCGTTGTCGATGATCCGAGCCAGATCCGGACCGGCATCGCCGTAGATGTTGGCCACCACCGCGGTCTTGCGCAGGTCCTCCTGCAGCGTGGGCAGCTTCGGATTGAGTTGCTGCAGGTAGTAATTCAGCCCGGCGAGCAACGCGCCGACATCGTCACCGTTGCCGCGCATGCCTTCTGCCACCGCGCTCAGCGTGGCGTTCAGGTTGATCGGGTCGATCTTGTTGAGCACGTCGCTCAACGTCTGAAACAGCGTGTTGACCTCGAGCTGCACATCCTTGGCGGCCACGGTCGCGCCGGCCTTCAGCTGCTGACCCGACGGCTGCGCCGGCGGCAGGAACTCGACGGACTTAGCGCCGAAAACCGTCGTGCTGCCGATGCGCACATTGGCGTTGGAGGGGATGTAGCGCATCTCGGTGCGGTTGATGGCCAACGTCAGCTTGGCTTCGTCGCCGGCGTACTCGATCGACTCGACCTTGCCGATCTGCACGCCCCGGTACTTGACCTTGGCGTCGCGCTCCATCACCAGACCCGCGCGGGGAGCAGTGACGCTCACGGTGTCCACCGGCGTGAAGGCCGCCGTGTAGGCCAGGTAGGTGAACACCGTCGCCGCGATCAGGATCGCGGCGAGGATCGCCGCGGCGATCCTCACGTGGCTGCGCTTGGCCTCGGTATCAGACATCGTCCCCGCCTACCCGGAGAGGTTGAAGTTGCCGGACGCGCCGTAGACGGCGAGTGAGATGAACAGGGTGATGGTGACGACGACGATCAGTGAGGTCCGCACGGCCTGGCCGACCGCGATGCCGACACCGACCGGACCGCCCGATGCGTTGTAGCCGTAGTAGGTGTGCACCAGCATGACCGCGATGGCCATGACTATTGCCTGAAGGAAGGACCACAGCAGGTCCGTCGGCACCAGGAAGGTGTTGAAGTAGTGGTCGTAGAGGCCCGAGGACTGCTTGTTGATGAACACGGTGGTGAATCGGGCGGCGAAGAACGCGGCGAGCACCGACAGTGAGTAGAGCGGGATGATCGCGACCATGCCCGCCATCAGCCGGGTGGACACCAGGTAGGACACCGAGTGCACGGCCATCGACTCGACCGCGTCGATCTCCTCGGAGACCCGCATGGCGCCCAGTTGAGCGGTGGTGCCCGCGCCGATCGTCGCCGCCAGCGCGATGCCCGCGATCACCGGGGCGACGATGCGCACGTTGAGGAAGGCCGACAGGAAGCCGGTCAACGCCTCGATGCCGATATTGCCCAGTGAGCTGTAGCCCTGAACGGCGATGACGCCGCCGGAGGCCAGGGTCAGGAAGGCGGCGACGCCGACCGTGCCGCCGATCATCACCAGCGCGCCGGTGCCCATCGTCATCTCGGCGATGTTGCGGACCGTCTCCTTGCGGTACCGCCGGACTGCGTTGGGCAGATAGCGCATCGTCTCGCCGTAGAACAGCGCCTGCTCGCCGATGTTGTCGACGATCTTGGGCACACCGCTGAAGAAGCGCCGGAAGCGAACCGTGACGTCGTAGCTCATGATCGTCTCTTTTTCGCGAAAGCGTCCCCCGCGAGCGGGCGGTATCCCATCACCGCTCCAGCACTCTCACGCCGATCGCCGTCATCACCACGTTGATCACGAACAGGCAGATGAACGCATAGACGACGGTTTCGTTGACCGCGGTGCCCACGCCCTTGGGGCCGCCCTTGACGGTCAGCCCGCGATAGCAGCCCACCAGTCCGGCCACCACCCCGAACAACAGGGCCTTGATCTCCGCCATGATGAGCTCACCGAGGCCCGTCAACACCGTCAACCCGTTGATGAACGCGCCGGGGTTCACGCCCTGCAGGAAGACCGAGAACACATAACCGCCGGACAGGCCGATCAGGCAGACCAGGCCGTTGAGCAGCAGCGCCACGAACGTCGAGGCAAGCACCCGCGGCACCACCAGCCGCTGGATCGGGTCGATGCCCAGCACCCGCATGGCGTCGATCTCCTCGCGGATGGTGCGCGCGCCCAGGTCCGCGCAGATCGCGGTCGCACCGGCGCCCGCCACCACCAGCACGGTCACCACCGGCCCGAGCTGGGTGATGGTGCCGAAGGCGGTGCCCGCGCCGGACAGGTCGGCCGCGCCGATCTCGCGCAGAAGAATGTTGAGGGTGAACGCGACCAGCACCGTGAACGGAATAGCCACCAGCAGCGTCGGAACCAGCGAAACCCGCGCGATCATCCAGGTCTGGTCGAGGAACTCACGGAACTGAAACGGCCGCCGGAACGTCTTGGCGAACGTGTCAAACGACATCTCGACGAACCCGCCCACGGCCCGTGCCGGTGCCGCGAGCTGTTCGATCAACCTTTGCTCCGTTCTCGGGGGAAGGGATGTTCGGCGCGTCGTCTTCGTGGCGAAGAGGTGAAATACGTTGTCACGGCGGACTTCCCACCCCTTGGCTCAGCGTTGCTCTCGGTGAGCCGGATCATACTAACTAGAACACGTTCGCAGTGTCAAAGCCCCGAAAATGTAGTCACAAATGTGATTTTTGTGCTGGTCAAGGCAAGTGTGACCCAGCTCATTCTAGAACGTGTTCTAGTCGAGCTCGGCGGTAACGAACGAGACCGTCAGTCTTACTGATTCATTAGCGCGGTGGCCGAGAAACACTTCTGCGGATCGCGTCCAGCAAAGTACTCCTGAAGGGTTTCGGACAGCTTCGAGGGGTCCCAGGCGTCGGCTTCGGCGCTGAATTGTGCCTCGACCGTCGGCGCTGCCACCAGTGTCACGGTAGGACCGTAGACGATGAACAGCTGACCGTTGACCCCTTCGGCCGCCGGGGAGGCCAGGAAGCGCACCAGGTTCACGACGTGGTCGGGCGACAACGGGTCGATCTGGCCCTCGGTCAGCTCGGGCGCTTCGCCGAACACGTCCGCGGTCATCGCGGTGCGTGCGCGGGGAGCTATGGCGTTGGCCCGCACGCCGTAGCGTTCCAGCGCACGGGCCATCGACAGCGTCAACGCGGTGATCCCGGCCTTGGCGGCGCCGTAGTTGGCCTGCCCGACCGGTCCCACCAGCCCGGCTTCCGACGAGGTGTTGATGACCCTGCCGTAGACCTGGCCGTTGTTTTCCTTTGCTTTCGCGCGCCAGTAGGTGGCCGCGTTGCGGGTCAACAGGAAGTGCCCGCGCAGATGCACGGCGATCACCGCGTCCCAGTCCTCGTCGGACATGTTGAACAGCATGCGGTCGCGGGTGATGCCCGCGTTGTTGACGACGATGCCCAGGCCGCCGAGTCCGTCGGCCGTTTCGACCAGTTCGTCGGCGGTCGAGCGCTCGCTGATGTCGCCGGCCACCGCGACGCCCTTGGCGCCCGCCGCGGCGATCTCGTCGAGCACATCGGACTTGTCGAGCGCGGGGGCGATGTCGTTCACGACGACGGTCGCGCCGGCCCTGGCAAGGCCAATGGCCTCCGCGCGTCCCAGCCCTGCCGCCGCGCCGGTTACCACCGCCACGCGGCCGGACAGGTCGTTGGGGTCTGTACTCATGCCACTCCTCGGATGCCCGCGTGCGTCGTCAAATTATGAATACCTCTAGTCTCGGCGGAGCAGTGCCGCTCTCGGGCACTCCGCGATGGACTGCTCGGCCAGATCCTCCTGGTCGGCGGGTACCGGATCGAGCTTGACCACCGCGTAATCGTCGTCGTCGAGATCGAACAGGTCGGGCGCGATTCCCACGCACACGGCGTTGCCTTCGCACCGGTCCCGGTCCACTTCCACCCTCATCACAACCTCCTCGCGGTCAAAGCTGCTCCGAGCCCAGTGTGGCACCGGCCTGGACCCCAAGACTAGAACGTGTTACAACCGGGAGGGAATCGGGGCTGGCTCCCGGTATGCCACTTCGTGCCTCTAGAGAAGTTAGGACAAGGCGATGCGGATCGGCTACACCCCAGAGCAGGACGAGCTGCGCCGCGAGCTGCGGTCCTACTTCACCAAGTTGATGACGCCCGAGCGCGCCGAGGCGCTGGCATCCAACGACGGCGAGATGGGACGCGGCAACGTCTACCGCGAGACCGTCGCGCAGATGGGCAAGGACGGCTGGCTGACGCTGTCCTGGCCCAAGGAGTTCGGCGGCCAGGAGCGCCCTCCCATCGACGGGTTGATCTTCAACGACGAGGCCGCGATCGCGAACGTCCCGGTACCGTTCCTGACGATCAACAGCGTCGCGCCGACGATCATGCACTTCGGCACCGAGGAGCAGAAGAAGTTTTACCTCCCCAAGATCGCCGCGGGCGATCTGCACTTCTCGATCGGCTACTCGGAACCGGGCGCAGGAACCGACTTGGCGTCGCTGCGCACCACCGCGGTCCGCGACGGCGACGACTACGTCATCAACGGCCAGAAGATGTGGACGAGCCTGATCGCCTACGCCGACTACGTGTGGCTGGCCGCGCGCACCAATCCCGAGGCCAAGAAGCACCGCGGAATCTCGATGCTGATCGTCCCCACCACGGCCGAGGGGTTCTCCTGGACGCCGGTGCACACCATGGCCGGTGTCGACACCAGCGCCACCTATTACCAGGACGTCCGGGTGCCGGCGACCAACCTGGTCGGCGAGGAGAACGCCGGCTGGAAGTTGGTGACCAACCAGCTCAACCATGAGCGGGTCGCACTGGTGTCGGCGCAACCGATCTTTCTGGCGCTCAACGGGGTTCGCGAGTGGGCGCAAAACACCAAGGATGTGCACGGCAACCGGCTGATCGACTCGGAGTGGGTCCAGCTCAACCTGGCCCGGGTGCACGCCAAGGCCGAGGTGCTAAAGCTGATCAACTGGGAACTGGCCTCCGCCGATGACGCCGCGCCCTCCCCTGCCGACGCGTCGGCGGCCAAGGTGTACGGCACCGAGCTGGCCACCGAGGCCTACCGCCTGCTGATGGAGGTGCTGGGCACCGCGGCCACGCTGCGCCCCGGCACACCGGGCGCCCTGCTGCGCGGGCGGATCGAACGGATGCACCGCAGCTGCCTGATCCTGACGTTCGGCGGCGGCACCAACGAGATTCAGCGCGACATCATCGGCATGGTCGCGCTCGGCCTGCCCCGAGTGAACCGATAGGACCCGACATGGACTTCAAGACAACCGAAGCGTCGGAGGATCTCGGCGGGCTGGTCCGCACGATCGTCGACTCCGTCGTGACCCCCGAGCGCCAGCGCGAACTGGACGGCCTCGACCAACGGTTCGACAAGACCCTGTGGGGGAAGCTGATCGAGGCCGACGTGCTCTCTGCTGCCGCTCCGGAGTCGGTGGGCGGCGGCGGATTCGGGGCGCTCGAACAGGTGGCGATCCTGGTCGCGCTCGGCAGGCAGTTGTCCGCGGTGCCATACCTCGAGTCGGTCGTGCTGGGCGCCGGCGCGCTGGCCAGGTTCGCCCCGGAGGCACTGCAGAAGGAGTGGGCGGTGCCTGCGATCAAGGGCGACAAGGTGCTCACCGTCGCGCTCGACGGCGAGATGGGTCAGGGCCCGGTGCAGGCGCAGTCGTCCGGTGCGGGCTACCGGCTCACCGGATCGCGCACCCAGGTCCCCTACGGGCCGGTCGCCGACGCGTTCCTGATCCCGGCTGAAACAGACTCGGGCCTCAAGGTTTTCCTGGTCGCGGCGACCGACCCCGGCGTGACGGTCGAGTCGTTGAGCACCACCGGTCACGGCAGCGTCGCCCACGTGGAGCTGCAGGGCACCGAGGTCGATGCCGGCCGGGTCGTCGGCGACAGTGACGCCGCGGCGTGGCTGACCGTGCGGGCCGCGCTGGGCCGCAGCGCTTTTCAGCTCGGAGTGCTCGAACGCGCGCTGGAGCTCACCGCGGAGTACGCCCGCGAACGCGAGCAGTTCGACCGGCCGATCGGCAGCTTCCAGGCGGTGTCGTCGCGACTGGCCGACGGCTACATCGACGTCAAGGCACTACGGTTGACCCTCACCCAGGCCGCATGGCGGCTCTCCGAGGATCTGCCCGCCGACGTCGACGTCAGCACCGCCGCGTTCTGGGCCGCCGACGCCGGCCACCGCGTCGCCCACACCACGGTGCACGTGCACGGCGGCGTCGGGATCGACATCGACCACCCCGTGCATCGGTATTTCCTGGCGGCCAAGCAAACCGAGTTCGCCGTGGGCGGCGCGACGGGGCAACTGCTGCGCATCGGTCGGGAGCTGGCCGATACGCCCGCGTGAGGTGAACAGGCTGCCCACGGTCGCCGAACTGCTGGCGCCGCTGGTCGACGTCGACGATCGCGGAGTGCTTTTCGAGGAGACCTTCACCCCCTGGCGCGAGCACCTGCGGTACGCCGCGGCCGTCGCCGCCGCGTTGCGGGCCCGTCTCGATCCGGACCGGCCCCCTCACGTCGGGGTGCTGCTGCAGAACACGCCGTTCTTCTCGGCGGTCCTGGCCGCCGCGGGGCTGACCGGGATCGTGCCGGTCGGACTCAACCCCGTCCGCCGGGGGGCGGCGCTGCAGCGCGACATTGCCCATGCCGATTGTCAACTCGTGCTTGCTGATTCGGGATCGCAAGACGTGATCGACGGTATCGACCACATCGATGTCGACTCGCCGGGATGGGCGGCCGAGGTGGCGGCGTTCGCCGACGAGCCGGTCGTCGTGCGCGAGGCCGTACCCACAGACCTGTTCATGCTGATCTACACATCGGGCACGAGCGGTGACCCGAAGGCCGTCAAGTGCAGCCACGGCAAGGTGGCGGTCGCCGGTGTGACGATGACGCAGCGCTTCGATCTCGGACCCAGCGACGTCTGCTACGTGTCGATGCCGTTGTTTCACTCCAACGCGGTGCTGGTCGGCTGGGCGGTGGCGCTGGCGTCGCAGAGTTCGTTGGCGTTGCGCCGCAAGTTCTCCGCCTCGCAGTTCCTCCCCGACGTCCGTCGCTTCGGTGCGACGTACGCGAACTACGTCGGCAAGCCGCTGTCGTATGTTCTCGCCACACCCGAGCGCCCCGACGACGCGGACAATCCGTTGCGAGCGGTGTACGGCAACGAAGGTGCGCCCGCCGATGTCGAGCGGTTCGCGACGCGGTTCGGCACGGTGGTGATGGACGGCTTCGGCTCCACCGAGGGTGGTATCGCGATCGCCCGAACCCCCGACACCCCGCCCGGTTCGCTGGGTCCGCTCCCGCCGGGGACCGAGATCGTCGATGTCGACACCGGCGAGCCGTGCCCGCCCGGTGTGACCGGTGAGCTCGTCAACGTCTCGGACGCAGGTCGTTTCGAGGGCTATTACAACGATCCGGAGGCCGACGCCGAGCGGATGCGCGGCGGGGTGTACCACAGCGGCGACTTGGCCTACCGCGACGAGAACGGCTTCGCCTACTTCGCGGGCCGCCTCGGCGACTGGATGCGCGTTGACGGCGAAAACCTCGGTGCGGCACCGATCGAGCGGGTACTGCTGCGGCATCCCAACGTCGTGGAGGTCGCGGTCTACGGGATACCCGCGCCGGACGTCGGCGACCAGGTGATGGCCGCGCTGACCCTCACCGAAGGTGCGACCTTCGATGTCGATGCGTTCCGTGAATTCCTCAGCGAGCAGCCAGATCTCGGACCCAAGCAATGGCCCTCGTTCGTACGGGTCAGCACTGCGCTGCCGCGCACAGAGACGTTCAAGGTGATCAAACGCCAGCTGGCGGCCGAGGGCACCGACTGCACCGATGGGGTGTATCGGATCCGCTGACCGATCTCCTGCGCTGCAGGAACGCACATCGACTTAGGAGTTTCTATGAGCTCGACGGCCATCAGCGCGACTGCGGTGGTGGCTGCCGCTCTGGGCTTGATCCTTTTGTTTGCAGCTCCGACACCAAGACCGACGCGGCGGCCACGTCGCAGACCACGTCGAGGACGAGCGTCGTACCGCGCGAACAGCCGGCGCCGGGCATGAATCCGACGATCGCCAGCTACATTGCGGGAACAACATCCAGGAGACACAGGTTCGGCGGGGCGGCCCGGTTCGCCCGTCATCGACCTGCCGGTGCCCGTGACGAATTCGCAGATCCCCGGCCAGGACGGCCTCTTCGTGCTGCAACTCAACGCCGACGGACTCGAGGACCAGGCCGAGGTTGTCGCGAGGGCAACCGAAATCATCGACGAGCAGACCACGATCGGCTTCTAAGCGGTCACACCGCCAACTGGTCAAGAACACCAGCTAGTTCCGCCGGGCGGGACAGAAGCGGTGAATGGTCGCCCGGCAGTTCGAAGGTCTCGGCGTTCAACCTGTCACGCGCAATGCGCCTGGACCACTGAGGATTCACCATGCGGTCTTCCGTACACACCACATACGCCGAAGGAACGGAAGGGTAAGCGCTCAGCGGACACGGTAACTCGTAGGGATCGGTGGCTTGCGGTCTCAATCGTTCGAAAGCCCAACTGGCCGAGGCGTCGTCGCAATCGCCGAACATGTGGTACCGCGCCAACCTCCTGTCGACCCACCTGCGCCGACGTTGCGAGTCCAGCTCGCCGAGTCCCTGCAGATACCCGGAAACCGTCATGTCCGTTTCATCGATGAGTTGTTGTCGGAAGCTTTGTCCCGGAATCGGCACGACGCCGCACACGTAAACGACGCTACGCACCGGTCGGCGCTCGGCCACAAGGGGAATCGTCAGGCCGCCTAGAGAGTGTCCGACCACGACGAGATCCCTCCCCGGCACGCCACCCACCGCGGCACAAACGACGTTTGCATAGTCGTCGAATGTCGCCGAGGGATCCTCACACGGCAGGTCCATGACAACGACGTCGTGGCCCGACGATTCCAGCTCCGGGGTCAACTTCTCCCAGCACCACGAACCGTGCCATGCGCCGTGTACCAAAGCGAACGTCGCCATAGACCACCCCGGTGGCTGATCTTACGAGGGTACGCAGAAGACGGAGGCCGTTTAACCGCCGCGGATGCCGTCGAGCCGGCGCGTGGCCTCCTCGAAACCGGCCACCAATTCGGCGATGATGTCGGCGACCGGGCGGATCTCGTTCATCCGCCCCACGATCTGGCCCACCGGCATCGCCACGGTGTCGGGGTTGTCCGACTCGTTCATGCGTTGATGCGCCTCGCTGACGAGGATGTTCTGCAGCGGCATCGGCAACGGCTCGGGGGCTTCGGGCGTATCCCAGGCGTCGGTCCATTTCGTCTTGAGTAGACGGGCGGGCTTACCGGTGTAAATCCGCCGGCGCACGGTGTCGGCCGACGTCGCCCGCAGCAGCCCCTCCTGGATCGTCGAGATGCCTCCGGGCTTGCGGTGGCCGAGGTCGTACTCGGCCGCCGTCAGAAACGCCGAACCCATCCACACCCCGGAAGCACCCAGCGCGAGGGCAGCGGCCACCTGCCTGCCGGTGCCGATACCGCCGGCGGCCAACACCGGGGCCTTCCCGCCAAGCGCGTCAACGATTTCCGGCCACAGCACCATCGAGCCGATCTCACCGGTGTGGCCGCCGGCCTCGTGGCCCTGCGCCACAACGATGTCGACACCGTTGTCCACATGGCGCTGAGCGTGTTTGGCGCTGCCGGCCAGCGCGGCGACCGGAACTCCCGCGGCGTGTGCCTGGTCGATGACGTCCTTCGGTGGTGAGCCGAGCGCGTTGGCGATCAGCTTGATCGGATGCTTGAGCGCCACCTCGACGTGCGAGCGCGCCACGGAGTGCAGCCACCCGAGCACTCCCTCATTACGGTCCCCATCCTCCGGCAGCGGCGGAACTCCGAGATCGGCGAGCGTCTTGTCGACGAAGTCGCGATGGCTCTGCGGGATCAGCTTGTTGATGTCGACCGCCGTCCCCTCCTGGGGCACTTTGGCGGGCATCACCACGTCGACGCCGTAGGGCTTGCCGTCGGTGTTGGAGTCCATCCAGCAGAGCACGTCTTCGAGATCGTCGGCCGAGTTGAATCGTACGCAGCCCAGCACACCGAGACCGCCCGCCTTGCTGACCGCGGCGGCGACCTTCTCCGACGGCGTGAAGACGAAGATCGGGTACTCGATGCCGAACCGATCGCACAGCTCAGTGCGCATTCCCGTCACGACGCCGACCCCACATGGTTGGCGTGCACCTCGTCGGCGGGGCGCTCTTCGGTGACGTCCTTGGCCCACCGGTAGTCCGGCTTACCGGCCGGTGTGCGATGGATGTCGTCGACCCACCAGATCTTGCGCGGCACCTTGTATCCCGCGATCTCCCGGCGGATGAACGTGTCGAGTTCCGCCAGCGTCGGGTTGGTGCCCGGGCGGCGGTGCACGACGGCGGCGACGCACTGGCCGTAGCGCTCGTCGGGCACCCCGACCACGAGCGCGTCGAACACGTCGGGATGACCCTTGAGCGCGGCCTCGACCTCTTCGGGGTAGATCTTCTCGCCGCCGCTGTTGATCGACTGCGAGCCTCGCCCGAGCATCGTGACGGTGCCGTCCGCCTCGACCTCGGCGTAGTCACCCGGGATGGCGTAGCGAATCCCGTTGAACGTCTTGAACGTTTCGGCCGTCTTCTTCTCATCCTTGTAGTACCCGACGGGAATGTTGCCCTTCTTAGCGATCAATCCGCGCACACCCGAACCGGGCTTTACCTCGTTGCCGTTCTCGTCCAGAACGACGGTGCGGTGATCGATCGTGACCCGCGGCCCGCCGGTGTGCGACTGCCCCTTAGCCACAATGCTGGTGCCGCCGAACCCGGTCTCCGAGGAACCGATCGAATCGGTGATCACCCGGTTGGGCAGCAGTTCGAGGAACTTCTCCTTGATGCTGGTCGAAAACAACGCGGCTGTGCTCGCGAGCAGGAACAGCGCCGACAGGTCGGGCTCTCGACCGGCGTCGTGCAGTTTGGTCAACGCGTCTAGCAGCGGGCGGGCCATCGCGTCGCCGGTGAAGAACAGCAGGTTCACCTTGTGCTTCTCGATGGTCTGCCAGACCTCGTCGGCGTCGAATTCCGGTGCCAAAACCGTGGTTTGACCGGAGAACAGCGACATCCAGGTCGCCGACTGGGTGGCGCCGTGGATCATCGGCGGAATCGGGTAGCGGATCATCGGCGGGTTCTCTGCGGCCGCCTTCGCCAGGTCGTACTCGTCCTTGACGAACTCGCCGGTCGCGAAGTCGGTGCCGCCGAACAACACCCGGTAGATGTCCTCGTGGCGCCACATCACGCCCTTGGGGAAACCGGTGGTGCCGCCGGTATAGAGCAGGTAGATGTCGTCCTCGCTGCGCGGGCCGAAATCGCGCTCCGGCGAGGCCTGTTCGAGGGCGGTGTAGAACTCGACGCCGCCGTAACGCTCGAAGTCCCCATCTTCTGGGTCGCTGCCATCCTCCACCACAAGTACGGTCTTCACGGCAGGGGTCTCGGGCAGCACGTTCGCGACGCGATCGGAGTAGCGGCGCTCGTGCACCAGCGCGACCATGTCGGAGTTCTCGAACAGGTACTTCAGTTCGCCCTCGACGTAGCGGAAGTTGACGTTGACCAGGATGGCGCCGGCCTTGACGATGCCGAGCATCGCAACGACGATCTCGTTGCGGTTGCGGCAGTACAGGCCGACCTTGTCGTCCTTCTTGACGCCCTGGTCGATGAGATAGTGGGCCAACCGGTTGGCCTGCTCCTCCAACTGGGCGTACGTCAACTGGTCGTCGCCGCAGATGAGGGCGACACGGTCTGGCACGGCGTCGATGGCGTGCTCGGCGAGATCGGCAATGTTCAGGGCCACGAGACCTAAACTAGAACGTGTTACATTTCCAGACAAGTCTGTGGCATCGACGCTGGAAGGCAAACCCCCGTGAGTGATCCCCAGAAGGGCCCCGACGCCCTCATTGAGCAGCGCGGACACACCCTGATCCTGACGCTGAACCGGCCCGAGGCACGCAATGCGCTCTCGACCGAGATGCTCTCGATCATGGTGGACGCCTGGGACCGCGTCGACAACGATCCCGAGATCCGCACCTGCATCCTGACCGGCGCCGGCGGCTACTTCTGCGCGGGTATGGACCTCAAGGCTGCGACGGCCAAGCCGCCGGGCGACTCGTTCTCCGACGGCAGTTACGACCCGTCGCGCATCGACGCGCTGCTGAAGGGCCGCCGGTTGACGAAACCGCTGATCGCCGCCGTCGAGGGCCCGGCCATCGCGGGCGGCACCGAGATCCTGCAGGGCACCGACATCCGTATCGCGGGTGAGAGCGCCAAGTTCGGTATCTCCGAGGCGAAGTGGAGCCTGTATCCGATGGGCGGCTCGGCGGTGCGTCTGGTGCGCCAGATTCCGTACACCATCGCGTGCGATCTGCTGTTGACCGGACGGCACATCACCGCCGCCGAGGCCAAGGAGTACGGACTGATCGGCTATGTGGTGCCCGACGGCACCGCGCTGGACAAGGCGCTCGAGATCGCCGAGGTGATCAACAACAACGGGCCGCTGGCCGTGCAGGCGATCCTCAAGACCATCCGCGAGACCGAGGGCATGCACGAGAACGAGGCGTTCAAGCCCGACACCGCCAACGGCATCCCGGTGTTCCTGAGCGAAGACGCCAAGGAGGGCCCGCGGGCGTTCAAGGAGAAACGCGCCCCGAACTTCCAGATGAAGTAGTGGTCGCCTGACGGCGTCATCGCCCGGCTCCCGCGCGTTAGCGTCCCCGTTTGTGAAACCTGCGACATTTTCGGGCAGATTCCGTCGGCAGTTTCACAAACGGCGCCCTAACCGCGGCCTGTCCGGCAAGCGTGTCAGCCGAGCATTTTCGCCGTCGGCGTGAACGCCACCGGCATCCGCTCCAGCCCCGACACGAAATTGGCGGGGCGTAACGGCAACTCGTCGCCGGAGGCCAGCCGCAGGTCGGGCAGTCGCTGCAGCAGTTTGGTCTGCATGATCGACAGCTCAAGCCGCGCGAGCTGGTTACCGAGGCAGAAGTGGGTGCCGAAGCCGAACGCCAAGTGGTTGTTCGGATAGCGCTCGATATCGAAAGACTCAGGACGCTCAAAAACCGCTTCGTCGAAGTTGGCCGACTCGAACAGCAGGATCATCTTCTCGCCCTCTTTGAGGGCCGTGCCGTGGAACTCGGTGTCGGCGGTGAGCGTCCGCGCCATGTTCTTCACCGGCGCCGTCCACCGCAGCATCTCCTCGATCGCGTTGGGCAGCAACGACAGATCGGCCGCAAGCCGCCGGTGTTGGTCGGGATGCAACAGCAACTGCCGCGTGCCGCCGGACAGCGTGTGCCGAGTGGTCTCGTCGCCGCCGATCAGCAGCAACAGCACCTCGGTGACGATCTGATGGTCTTCGAGCTTGCTGCCCTCGACCTCGGCGTGCACCAGCACACTGACCAGGTCGTCGGTGGGCTCGTCCTTGCGCGCGGCGATCATGCCCATCATGTATTCGCTGTACGCGGCGAAGGCGTCCATGGTGACCTGGAATTCCTCGGGGTCCGCGGTGCTGCTGAGGGCACCCACCAGATCGTCGGACCACTTGAGGAACATCTCGCGCTCGTCGGGACGGACGCCGAGCATGTCGCCGATGACGGCCATCGGCAGCGGCGCCGCGATGTCCCAGACGAAGTCGCACTCGCCGCGCTCACACACGTTGTCGATCAGCGTGTCGCACAGGTTCTCGATCGAGCCCTCGAGGTCCTTGACCCGCTTACGCGTGAAGCCGGAGTTGACGAGCTTGCGTCGCAGCAGATGCTGCGGATCGTCCATCTCGATCATCATCTCGACACCCGGCTGGTCGGGTCGGATACCGCCGGCGTTGGAGAACAGTTCGGGGTTGCGCTCGGCCTCGATCACGGCGGCATAGGTTGCCGCAGCAGCCAATCCGTTGCGGTCGCGGAAGACCGGCTCGTTCTCGCGCATCCACTTGTAGACCGACCGCGAGTCGCCGGCGTAGAAGGCGCCGTCGGTCAGGTCGACATCGGGTTTGGTCTGCGGCGCCGTAACGGTCACGATCGAAGCTCCTCTGCATCCGCGAACGACATCTCCACGTTCCCAGCCGAACCGGAGAACAAAGCGCGTTTGGGAAAGCCTAGCGAGGCCAGCTCCTTCGCATAGGGATGTTCGCCGAGCCGGACCCTGGCTCCGCCCGGCCGGTAGCGCACGTCGCTCAGCTTCATCTCGCCGACGGTCCGGCGCACCACGCCGTCGCGACAGGAGTACGTGGGGTGAGCCTGCGGCTTGGCGGTGAACTTGCCCGGAACCGGTAGGCCGGGGCGGAAATCCATGCCGACCGCGAACTGGCCGTCGATGGTGACATCGAACGAGTAGGTGTGCCGGTCACGAATCGTGAACTCCGACATCACCTTCGGATAACCCCAGATCTTGGTTCCCGCCTCCAGCGTGAACGCCTGATCGACCGGCAGGTGGTGGATGAACGCACCCGCGGACTGCAGAGCCCGCGGACCCGTCGCATCCGATCCCGGCGGGTTCACCATCACGTTGGTGCCGTACTCGTAGTACTGGCCGAGGTCGCCATCCTCGTAGCGCATCAGCATCAGCACCGCGATCGCTCGGCCCGGCAGGAACCGGCAGACCTTCAGACCGCTGTAGTCGATCAATTGTTGAGCGGCGTCGGCGTCCACCGAAAACATCGCCATGTGCTGATGCGCCTTGCGGATTTTCACCGGCATGGTGAGCACCGTGCCTGCGATGGTGTGCTGGGTCATCGCGTCAATCTAGAACGCCGGGTAGACAACTAGCAAGGAAGTGTCTACTCGAGGTCTACACAAGCGCGGCGAGATCCCGAATCTGCTCGGGCGAACGCGCGCCGACGACCATCATCGTCACGCCCGCCGCCTCCCACGCCTTGATCTGTTCCTGCACATAACCGAGGTCGCCGACGATCGCCGAGTCGTCGACCAACTCGTCGGGGATGATCTTGGCCGCTCGCTCTTTGCCGTCATTTTGTCCGCTGCGGAACAGCTTGGTCACGTCCTCGACGACCTCCGCATAACCCATCCGGCGGTAGACGTCGGCGTGGAAGTTGGTGTCCTCGGCGCCCATCCCGCCCATGTAAAGCGCCAGATGCGGCTTCATCAGTTCCATGATCTCGGCGCGGTCATCGGTGACGACCACCTGCGCCGTCGCGCAGATCTCGAAGTCCTCGCGGCTGCGGCGCGCGCCGGGGCGGGCGAAGCCCTCGTCGAGCCACTCGTTGTACATGTCGGCGATGCGCGGTGAGTAAAAGATCGGCAGCCAGCCATCGCAGATCTCCGCGGCCAGTGCGACGTTCTTCGGCCCTTCGGCGCCCAGCATCACCGGAATGTCGGCACGCAGCGGATGGGTGATCGGTTTGAGGTTCTTGCCAAGACCCGTCGTGCCCTCACCGCTCAACGGCAGCGGATAGTGCGGGCCGTCGCTGCGCACTGGCGCTTCGCGAGCCCACACCTGACGCAGGATGTCGACGTACTCACGGGTGCGCGCCAACGGCTTCGGGAAGCGCTGGCCGTACCAACCCTCGACGACCTGCGGTCCAGACACCCCGAGCCCCAGGATGTGCCGTCCGCCCGAGAGGTGGTCGAGCGTCAGCGCCGCCATCGCGCACGCGGTCGGAGTGCGCGCCGACAACTGGATGACCGACGTGCCCAACCGCATGCGCTTGGTCTCGCGGCCCCACCACGCCAGCGGTGTGTAGGCGTCCGAGCCCCAGGCTTCGGCGGTGAACACCGTGTCGAAGCCGGCCTCCTCGGCGGCGGCGACCAGTTCGGCGTGGTTCTCAGGCGGTTGCGCGCCCCAATACCCCAATTGCAGTCCGAGCTTCATTTGCAGACCTCATAACGGTGTCTTGAAACCATTGTTAGAACCTGTTCTACTCGATGCCGTGACCACCAGCCAAAGCAGCCCGGTGCAGATCGATCCGCATGAGCGGCCGCTTTCCGCGCCGCTGAAGCTCTCATTCGACTACACCCGTTCAGTCGGACCACTCCTGTCCCAGTTCTTCACCGCCCTGCGCGAGCGACGCATCGTCGGAGTGCGCGGTTCGGATGGGCGGGTGCACGTGCCGCCTGCCGAGTTCGATCCCGTGACCTACGAGCGATTGACGGAAATCGTACCGGTGGCCGGTGTCGGGACCGTGGTTTCGTGGACCTGGCAGCCGGCCCCGCTCCAGGGTCAGCCTCTCGACCGGCCGTTCGCGTGGGCCCTGATCAAACTGGACGGCGCCGACACCCCGTTGCTGCACGCGGTCGATGCCGAGTCGTCCGACGCGATCAGCACCGGCGCGCGGGTGCACGCGCACTGGGTCGACCAACCCGTCGGCGCCATCACCGACATCGCGTACTTCGCCCTCGGCGACGAGGCGGAACCGGAGGGTCAGCCCGACGACCGCGACCCGGTGACGGTGCAGGTGTCGCCGTCGTCGATCGAGATCCAGCACACCGCATCGTTGCCCGAAAGCACATTCCTGCGGGCGCTCGAGGAGGGCAAGCTGCTCGGGGCGCGCTCGAAGCACGGCCGTGACGGCAAGCCAGGCAAGGTGTACTTCCCACCCAGAGAGGCCGACCCCGCCACCGGTCTCGCGCTCGACGAGTTCCTCGAACTCTCGGACAAGGGCACCGTCACCACGTTCGCCGTGATCAACATCCCGTTCGCCGGGCAGCGCATCAAACCGCCCTACGTCGCCGCCTACGTGCTGCTCGACGGCGCCGACATTCCCTTCCTGCACTTGGTGACCGAGATCGAGGCGTCGGAGGTCCGGATGGGCATGCGCGTGGAAGCGGTCTGGAAACCGCGCGAGGAGTGGGGCCTGGGCATCGACAACATCGACCACTTCCGGCCGACGGGTGAGCCCGACGCCGACTACGACTCCTACAAGCACCACCTGTAAAGGGGCTTTCATTTCATGACTTCGGACAACGGGGTAGCGGTCGTCGGCTTCGCGCACGCACCACATGTACGGCGCACCGACGGGACCACCAACGGCGTCGAAATGCTGATGCCGTGCTTCCATCAGCTCTACGACGAGCTCGGCCTGAAGCAGACCGATATCGGGTTCTGGTGCTCGGGTTCGTCGGATTATCTTGCGGGCCGGGCTTTCTCATTCATCTCCGCGATCGACTCGATCGGTGCGGTGCCGCCGATCAACGAGTCGCACGTCGAGATGGACGCGGCGTGGGCGCTCTATGAGGCCTACATCAAGATCCTCACCGGTGAGGTGGACACCGCGCTGGTGTACGGCTTCGGCAAGTCCAGCGCGGGTGTGCTGCGCCGGGTGCTGGCGCTGCAGACCGACCCGTACAGCGTGGCCCCGCTGTGGCCGGACGCGGTGTCGATGGCCGGCCTGCAGGCGCGGTTCGGACTGGACGCCGGCAAGTGGACCGCCGAGCAGATGGCGCAGGTGGCGCTGGACGCGATGACGGCCGCCGGCCGCACCGACAGCGAGAAGCCGGCCAAATCGATCGATGAACTCCTGGAACGTCCGTACTTCGCGGATCCGTTGCGCCGCCACGACATCGCGCCGATCACCGACGGCGCGTCGGCGATCGTGCTCGCCGCCGGTGACCGGGCACGTGAGCTCCGTGAGAACCCCGCGTGGATCACCGGGATCGAACATCGCATCGAGACGCCAATACTGGGCGCCCGTGATCTGACCACCTCGCCGTCGACGGCAGCGTCCGCACAGGCAGCCACCGGCGGTGACGCGGGATCCATCGAAGTGGCCGAGATCTACGCGCCGTTCAGCCACCAGCACCTGATCCTCACCGAGGCGATCGGCTTGGGCGGCAAGACGAAGGTCAACCCGTCGGGTGGAGCGTTGTCCGCCAACCCGATGTTCTCCGCGGGCCTCGAGCGCATCGGGTTCGCCGCACAACACATCTTCACCGGCTCCGCGCAGCGGGTGTTGGCGCATGCCACGAGCGGGCCTGCGCTGCAACAGAATCTGGTCGCGGTCCTGGAAGGACGGTCATGAGCAAGCAACTGGCTGCGGTACTGGGCACCGGACAGACGAAATACGTCGCCAAGCGCCAGGACGTGTCGATGAACGGCCTGGTGCGCGAAGCCATCGACAAGGCGCTGGCCGACGCGGGCGCGACGATGGACGACATCGACGCGGTGGTGGTCGGCAAGGCGCCGGACTTCTTCGAGGGCGTGATGATGCCCGAACTGTTCATGGCCGATGCCGTCGGTGCGACGAACAAGCCGTTGATCCGCGTGCACACCGCCGGTTCGGTGGGCGGTTCGACCGCGGTGGTGGCCGCCAGCCTCGTGCAGTCCGGCAAATACCGGCGCGTGCTGGCGATGGCGTGGGAGAAGCAGTCCGAGTCGAACGCCATGTGGGCGTTGAGCATTCCGGTGCCGTTCACCAAACCCGTCGGCGCGGGCGCAGGCGGTTACTTCGCCCCACACGTGCGCGCCTACATCCGCCGCTCCGGCGCACCTAACCACATCGGTGCGATGGTCGCGGTCAAGGACCGGCTCAACGGCGCCAAGAACCCGTTGGCCCATCTGCATCAGCCCGACATCACGCTGGAGAAGGTGATGTCATCGCAGATGCTGTGGGACCCCATCCGATTCGACGAGACGTGCCCGTCCTCCGACGGCGCCTGCGCACTGGTGATCGGCAATGAGGAGATTGCCGACCAGCGTCTGGCCGACGGCAACCCGGTCGCCTGGATCCACGCGACCGCGCTTCGCACCGAACCACTGGCGTACTCGGGTCGCGATCAGGTCAATCCGCAAGCGGGCCGCGACGCGGCCAAGGCGTTGTGGGAATCCGCGGGCATCACGAGCCCGATCGACGAGATCGACGTCGCCGAGATCTATGTGCCTTTCTCCTGGTTCGAGCCGATGTGGCTCGAGAACCTCGGCTTCGCAGCGGAGGGAGAGGGCTGGAAGCTGACCGAGGCCGGGGAGACCGCGATCGGCGGACGCATCCCGCTCAACGCCTCTGGCGGTGTGCTGTCCTCCAATCCCATTGGCGCGTCGGGCATGATCCGGTTCGCCGAGGCGGCGATCCAGGTGATGGGCAAGGCCGGTGAGCACCAGGTCGAGGGCGCCCGCAAGGCGCTCGGTCACGCCTACGGCGGCGGATCGCAGTACTACTCGATGTGGGTGGTTTCCAGCGACAAGCCGGCAGCGTGACCGTGACCCGGATGCAGTACACGTGCGCGGTGCCGATGTGCCCGATCGATCAGCTCGTCGACATCGCCAGGACCGCCGAGGAGGTTGGCTTCACCTCGATCGCGTTGCCGGACTCCATCTTCTATATGGAGAAGCAATCGGCGGACTACCCCTACACCCCGGATGGCTCGCGGATGTGGGACGAGAACACCCCGTGGGTGGACCCGCTGATCGCCGCCGGCGCGATGGGTGCGGTGACGTCGACGCTGCGCTTCTACACCAACGTGATGAAGTTGGGCTCACGCAACCCGCTGCTACTCGCCCGCCAGGTCGGGTCGGTGGCCAACCTGACGAACAACCGGTTCGGGTTCGGTGTTGGGATCGGTTGGGCACCTGAGGAGTTCGAGTGGTGCGGCCAGCCGTACGCCAAGCGCGGCAAGCGGGTCGACGAGATGATCGAGGTCATCAAACTCGTGCTGGCCGGCGGCATGGTCGAGTTCCACGGCGAGTTCTACGACTTCGACAAGCTGCAGATGAGCCCGGCGCCCACCGCAGCGGTCCCGTTCTACGTCGGCGGCCACACCGACGTCGCGCTCAAGCGCGCGGCGCGTGTCGGCGACGGGTGGACCAGCGCGATGATGACCGGTGAGCAGCTGGCCGAGACGATCGCCAAGCTCAAGGCGCTGCTTGCCGAATACGGCCGCGCCGACGCACCGTTCGAGTTTCAAGCGGTGTGCATCGACAAGTTCGGCGTCGACGGCCACCGTGAACTCGCCGAATCCGGCGTCACCGACAACATCGTGATGCCCTGGGTGTTCGAAGGATTGGGCTTCGACGCACCGCTCAAGGACAAACAGGATTCGATGAAGCGCTTCGCCGACACCTACATCCACTCGGGCTGGCAGCAGTGACCGTCACCAACCCCGACGCACCGGTCCACCTGGCGGGCAAGCGATCCCGCGAGGCGGCGATCGCCCACGACAAGCAGGCATGGCTGGACAACTTCGCCGAGGACGCCGTTGTCGAGGACCCGATCGGACCGTCGCATTTCGACCCGGAGGGCCAAGGCCACCGCGGCAAGGAAGCCATCGCCGCGTTCTACGATAAGGCGATCGCGCCCAGCGAGTTGCGTTTCGACTTTGTCGAGACGTTCCAGTGCGGCAACGAGGAAGCCAACGTCGGGCGCATCGTGATCCAGTCCGCGGGCTACGAGGTGACGGCCGAGGGCGTGTTCACCTACCGCGTCGACGACGAGGGCAAACTGGTCGCGCTGCGCGCCTATTGGGAGCTGGACCGCGCCACCGCCAGCGCGCGCAAGCTCTAACGGAAGATCCGGTCGGCGGCTGCGGTGGCCAGACCGAGCGTGAAGCGCTTGGCCCTCATCGTGGTTTCGTCGAGCAGCTTCCTCGGACGTGACGGGGAGACCGTCCGGACGTCGACGGCGTCGCCCACCCGAACCATGCCGGGCCGCGGGACCGTGCAGTAGACACCGAGGCACCGCTGGGCGCGGCCGGCCACGGCGCGGGTGATCCTGCGGTCCACCTCGAGTCCCGGCTGCGCTCGGCTGGGCACGACGCAGCGAACGGTCTGCGAGATGACGTCGAGGCCCACATCACCGATCCTGGCTTCGGCGCCCACCCAGCTCGATTCGGGGAGGTCCCCTTCCGGGTCGTCGAGCGTTATCAGCACATTGGGCCGGAACCGCCGCACGTCGACGTCGTCACCGATCTCGTCAGCGATGGCAGCCACGCTGGTGGCGGTCAGGATGTGCACCGGAGCGAGATCGACGAACATGCCGGGCGGCGTCGAATAGCGGCCGAGCTTCAACAGCTCGCCCATTGGGAACTTCGCCAGGTCGGGAAGCTTCTCGCCCTCGTTGACCCCGAAGTCGGCGCGTAACTGGGCCGAGGCCACGGCGTCCTTCCGGTTGTGCAGCCGCATGCGGTGCAGGCTCGTGTCCTCGGCGGGCGGCAGCGCGGTGAGCCGGACGTCGCGGTCCACCAGTTCGGAGAGCTTGGTGTGCACCGCGGGGTCGCGGCTCGACAGAACAGTGCCGTCGGGGAAGGTGATCTCCACCTCGGGCACGTTTCCGGGGCCCGCGTCCGGTGGCAGCGGGTCGGCGTAGCGAGCCGTTGCGGTCAGCAGCAGCGGAATGCGTCGCGCCGAAGCCGTGATGTCGCGTTCGAGGTCACGAACCGCCCACAGCCGGTCGCCGAGCACTCCGCGCGGACCGATATGGGTCTCGTCCACCTTGACCCCGCCCAGCGACTTGACCGGGTGGCGCCACAGTTGGGCAACTTGGCCGATGGTCATGGCGCCACCGTACCGCCCGCAGTACGCGTAACCAGCGTCGATGGTCAGGTCGGTACGTTGAGTTATTGATCTCTGTCCCGACTCTCGAGCACGAAGTCCGATCGCATTGCCTGAGAACCGCCGTCTTACCCGTCTGAAGTCGATGTCTGCGGCCGCCACGGCGGCGCTGATCTGCGCTGCCGCCGTCGGCTGCGACCCGGCTGCCACAGGTCCGGACACGGGCACCCCGACCTCGACCACGTCGCCAGCCGACTCTCCGGCGCCTGACGCCCCCACGACCAGCGGCACCGACAAGCCGGACACGACCGTCGACTACAGCCGCCTTTTGCTACAGGCGTCCGATCTCAGCGACGACGAGGACACCTTCACCGTCCAGTCGACGAACCCGGCCCCCGGCGGTCTGCCCGGCGCGAGCGCCCTTTTCGTCAACCAGGACGACACGCGTGCGATCGCCAACACGGTCGTGATCTACCCGGATGCCGAAACCGCGACCCGAACACTGCGCGAGGCCATACCCCAGCTCAACCAGGTGGTCGCCGACGCGACACCGCGACCGGCTCCGGTGGGCGCAGACGGCATCATCGCCGTCGGCGAGTCGGTCGACCGCAGCAAGGCAGTAACGATGCTGCTGTTCACGCGGGGTCCGGCGCTGGTGCGACTGGAATTTCAGAGCGCACTCGGCGACGCCACCACCGACGAATTCGTGATCAACGTCGGCAGGATGCAGGACATCGCACTGCGCACCGGCCTGCCGGAGCCGCGGTAGTCACTCCTCGACGGCGTGCAGACCCGTCGAGTACCGGCGAGCCAACTCCTGGTACGCACCGGGATTGGTGTTCACCCACATCTCCGCGCCGGTTCCTGCGATCGGGCCGCGCACCTTCGCGGGCGCCCCTGTCACCAGCACCTCGTCGGGGATCTTCGTGCCGCCGACGACGAGCGAGTGGGCCGCGATCATGGTGCGCGCGCCGACGACCGCGCCGTCGAGCACCGTGCAGTGATTGGCGAGCACCGCCTCCGCGCCGATGTGCGCACCGTGCACGACGCACGCGTGTGCGACCGTGGCGCCGGGTCCGATGTCCACAGGGATGCCGGGCGGGGCGTGCAGGATGCAGCAGTCCTGCACGTTGGCGCCCTCGCGGACCACGATCGGAGCGAAGTCGGCCCGCAGGACCGCGTTGAACCAGACCGAGGCGCCCGCCTCGACGTGCACGTCACCGACCAGCGTGGCCGTCGGCGCGATGAACGCGTCCGGATCGATCGTCGGTGCGCGCCCCTCGAAGGAGTACAACGGCATCGTTTGGTTATACCCCTAGTTGAGTGGCAATGAGCGCTTCATGAGGGGGCGGATTACCTGCATAGATTGCGTGTGGAGCGGGAAAAACTGTAACGTGTTCTAGTTAGAGACACAGAACCGGGAGGCCCACCGTGACTACCAACAGCGCGGGAATTCGTGAGATCGACACCGGCGCCCTGCCCGACCGGTACGCCCGGGGTTGGCACTGCCTCGGCCCGGTGAAGAACTACCTGGACGGCAAGCCGCACGGCATCGAGATCTTCGGCACCATGCTGGTGGTCTTCGCCGATTCGCACGGCGATGTGAAGGTGCTCGACGGCTACTGCCGCCACATGGGCGGAAACCTCTCCCAGGGCACAATCAAGGGCGACGAGGTGGCCTGCCCGTTCCACGACTGGCGCTGGGGCGGGGACGGCAAATGCAAGCTGGTGCCCTACGCCAAGCGCACACCGCGGCTGGCCCGCACTCGGGCTTGGGAGACCGACGTTCGCGGCGGGCTCCTGTTCGTCTGGCACGACCACGAGGGCAATCCGCCCCAGCCTGAGGTCCGGATCCCCGACATCCCGGAGGTCGAAAGCGACGAGTGGACCGACTGGAAGTGGAACTCGATCCTGATCGAGAACGCCAACTGCCGGGAGATCATCGACAACGTCACCGACATGGCGCACTTCTTCTACATCCACTACGGCTTGCCGACGTACTTCAAGAACGTCTTCGAGGGCCATATCGCGTCGCAGTACCTGCACAACGTGGGCCGGCCTGACATCAACGACATGGGCACCACCTACGGTGAGGCGCACCTCGACTCGGAAGCGTCGTATTTCGGCCCGTCGTTCATGATCAACTGGCTGCACAACAACTACGGCGGATACAAGGCCGAGTCGATCCTGATCAACTGCCACTACCCCGTCACGCAGAACTCCTTCATGTTGCAGTGGGGCGTCATCGTCGAGAAGCCCAAGGGCCTGGACGAGAAGATGACCGAGAAGCTGGCCAATACGTTCACCGAGGGTGTCAGCAAGGGCTTCCTTCAGGACGTGGAGATCTGGAAGCACAAGACGCGCATCGACAATCCGCTCCTCGTCGAGGAGGACGGTGCGGTGTACCAGATGCGTCGGTGGTATCAGCAGTTCTACGTCGACGTCGCCGACGTCACCCCGGACATGACCGACCGCTTCGAGATCGAGGTCGACACCACGGCGGCCAACGAGAAGTGGCATGTCGAGGTCGAGGAGAACCTCAAGCGTCAGGCCGAAGAGAAGGACGAGAAGGAAAGAGCCGAGCAGACCTCGTCATGAGTCCGCGCGACGAAGTTCCTGATGTCGACCGGCTGGCCCGGGCGATGCTGATGCTGCATGGCGCGCACGACGACGACCACGGCCACGGTCACGGCGGTTCGGCACCCGGAATCACCTCGAAGGCGCCCTCTTTCGGCGCCGAACGGGCGGCGGCGCTGCGAGAAGCCACCCAACGGGACCGCGAACGCTATCTGCGGTCGGGCCTGGTGTCGGTCGACTGCCGCTTCTGCCACGTCTCGGTGGACGTCAAAAAGCTGGGGCCGGCTCACACGTCGGTGCAGTGGAACACCGAGGCATCGCGACGGTGTGCGTACTTCACCGAGATTCGCGAGTCCGGGGGCGAGCCGGCCCGCGAGAAGAACTGCCCTCGGCTGGCCGACAGCATCAAGCACGCCGTGGCCGAGGGATGCCTGGAGGAGATCTCGTCGGCACCCTCCCCCGGCGACGGCTAGTTGTCTTTTCGCGAGCTTCTGCCGGCCCAGAGACGTAAAGTTGCCCGAAATGCGGCGGTTTTGGGCAGTTTTCTGTCTGTTCGCGGTTTGTGCTGCGGCCTGCACGCGGGTGGTTGACAGCCCGCAGCCGACAGCCGAACCGCCGATCGCCCCAATTACCGCCGGACAGGTCGGCGACCTGCTGAGCCCCGACGTCACCAAGGGCGACGGCAACCTATTCGTGTCCGTCGACCCCGACGGCTGCGCGGGCGTGGCGCGTGAGGTGGATCCGCCGTTCATCGTCGATCACGATCCCGCGGCGTACGACGGCGGGCATTGGATGACGGTCAACGGCGGTCTGGACGTGTACGTCGAGGAGATGGTCGGCGTCTACCGCGCCGATTTCGACGCCAAAAGCGCGCTCGCACAGGCGAAACGCACGATCGACTCCTGTCAGGGCATGACCTTTCGGGTGACCAGCATGGCCGAACGCGAATATCTCTTCGAACTTCTACCACAGGTCGATTCCGGTTCACCCGAGATTCTGCTGTGGTCGTTCAAGGGTGACGACTGGGCTTGCGACAGCGCGCTGGTCGCCGCGTACAACGCCGCGATCGAGATCTCGACATGCGGTCCCGCGAATGGCTACGACGTGCGTTCCCTGGCCGAGGACGCGCTCGAGCGGATCGAGAAGTTGGCCAACACGGCCGCTTGAGCCGGGGCGCGAAATCACAGCCCCCTGAAGCGCTCCTTGACCTCGTCGTCGGTCAGACCGTAATCGGCCAGTGAGTAGGTGTGCTTGGGTGCCCGTGGGCCCTTCTTGCTCTCTTCGTGAGTCGCGGTCGCCGCGTCACGCGCCGCGTCGGTGAATTCGATTCCGAACGCACGGTAGATGTCGGCCACAGCGCCGACGGGATCCTTGATCAGCTCGAAGTAGTCGAGATCGTAGAACTGGGCCGGATCGTGTTTGGCTCGTTCGGCGTTGAACAGTTCCAGTCCCCGCGACCAGGTCTCCAGCGAATTGCGTCCGATCGTCTCCCCGACGAACATGGTGGACCAGCCCTCGGTGGTGTGTTGGGCCAGCGAGCACATCGAGGCCATGATCGTCTCCGGCGGCCGGTGACACTGGATGACCAGCGCGTCCGGATACGTCTTGAACAGCGCGTCGAGCGCGAACAGGTGACTCGGGTTCTTCAGGACCCACCGCTTCTCGGGTTCGTTGAGACCGATCAACTGAAGGTTCTTGCGGTGCCGCCGGTAGGGCTTCGTCCAGTCCTGTTTGGCCAGCCATTGTGAGTATGTCGGGAGGTGGGCCAGCGTCTCGTAGGACACTGAATGGAGCGACTGGCGGAGCAGCTGCCAGCATTCCTCGACCTCGTCGGCGGTCATGTAATGCAGCCCGGTGTAGTCCGGGTTCTCCGCGTGGGCCTTGCTGAACTGGGCGTCGAGTTGGGCGAAAACCGGGTTTTCGGGCCACGTTTCGCGCGGCGGCCGAGGCTGCGGGTATTCCGCCAGCCACAGTTCGAGACCCTGGTGCCGAGGGTCGGCGGCCAAGAGTCGGTGGATGGCTGTGGTGCCGGTGCGGGGCAGACCCGTCACGAAGATCGGCTTCTCGATCGCGACGTCGGCGTGCTGCGGGTGCTGTTTCCACGCCGCTTCCGACACGAGCCGGGCGACCAGCGCGTTGCGCACGAAGAACCGTTGCATCTTGCTGCCGAACTCGGTGAGATCCGCGTCGCGGCGGTAGGATTCGAGCAGCACCCCGAGTGCTTCGCGGTAGTTGTCGTCGTCGCTGCCGAAGTCGTCGAGGCCGCAGGCCTTGGTCGCCGAAGCGTGCAGATCCTCGACCGTACCGACGTCCGTGCGTGCGCTCACGCCTTGTACTCCCCACAGTTGACATCCAGTGCCTGGCCGGTGATTCCGCTCGACAGCTCGCTGGCCATGAACAGGATCGCCGAGGCCACCTCGTCCTCGGTGGGCAGCCGTTTGAGATCGGATGCGGCCGCGGTCGCCTTGTAGATCTCGTCGACGGTGGTGCCGTACTTGCCGGCCTGATGGTTGAAGTAGCTCTCCAACGTCCCGCCCCAGATATAGCCCGGCAGAATGGAATTCACCCGGATACCCTGCTCGCCGAGTTCAGTGGCCAACGACTGCGACATCGCCAGCAGCGCCGACTTGGCCATCTTGTAGGCGCCGTACTTGGCCTGCGAGTGACGAACCACCATGGAGTTCACGTTGACGACGGATCCGTTGGATGCCGCCAGCGCAGGGGTGAACCCCTGAATCAGCCGCAGAGCACCGAAGACGGTCAACTCGATCGCATCACGCATGTGCTCGAACGTGGTGTTGGCCAACGGTTTCATCGACGGCACCCGAAACGCGTTGTTGATGAGCACGTCGACCTTGCCGTACGCCTTCATCGTCTCGTCGACGAGATTGTTCACCTGCGCGTCGTCGGTGATGTCGGTGCCCACCGACAGCGCCCGCCTGCCCAGGTCGGTCACCTGTTTGGCGACGTCCTCCAGCCGTTCGACCGTGCGGGCGGCCAGCACGAGGTCGGCGCCCTCCTGGGCGCACCGGCGCGCGAGCGTCGTGCCCAGCGCGGGTCCGACGCCGCTGATGACGACGACTTTTCCATCGAGCATCCCGGCCATGGTCAGCCCACCATCCTGTTCTGAATCTGCTGTTGTCGCAACGCGATCCTGGCACGCCAGTCGTCGTCGGAGATCTTGTTGCTGTCGTAGTAGGGCAGCGCGTCGGCGACCCTGTCCACGTCGAGGACCTCGACCGTCGGACCGTCCGCCTCGGTCAGCGCGCGTGACAGGCGCTGCCACCGGAACTGCAGATATCCTTTTCGGTGACCGAGCGTCTCGCACCAGTTGGTGACGCCGGGGTTGGCGTCGGAGACGACGATGCGGATCCTATCGTCCGGATCGGCTTGTGCCTGAGTGCCGTTCAGCGATGTCTGGTGGTTGATGTAGTCCAGCGAGATGTACCAGAGGCTGCCGAGCTGGAATCCGAGATACGGAGCTTCGCTCACCGGCAGCGTGATGATCATGGCCTGGTCCGGTGCCAGGTCGAAGTGGCCGACCGACGAGTACTGCGTGGCCAGGCCGCCCGGGGTGAGCCGTGGCGCCACCATCGTGTTCACCGGCAACGTGTTGTAAAACCACTGCGGGAATTGCAGCCACGTCTTGACCCGCTGGACCAGTTGCTTGCCGGCAACGGCATAGCGCTTCTCGATAGTCGCCTTGCTCAGCGGCGGCGGGGCCGTGCCTGCGGTGTCGGTCCGCGCGATGCTGATGTAACCGCGCTGCGCCGACCAGTCGTTGTAGACCTCGCGGACCACCAACTGCGACGGGCTTGTCGGCGTGAACCGCCATTCGTAGGTGCCGTCCTCGGCGATGTCGAGTTCGCGGTCGTCGAACGCGGCTTGGCTGTCAGGGACGTTGTCGTCGGTGTACTCCCCGCCGAGCATCTGGAAGGCGAGGTCGGTCGTGGTGCCCCGCCTACCGGTGACGACGTACTCGTGGCCGGCCTGCACGCGGGTGCCGAAGTAGAGGGCGTCAGGATTGTCGAGACCCATCTTCGTGAACGGCCCCGTCCCGGACTGCATGAACGGATGGTCGCGGTCGTAGTCGAACGCCAGGTGGGTGCAGGCTGCGACGCATCCGGCGAGGTACTGCAGACCCTCGAGCAGGTCGGCTTCCGATTCGATGAACGGCGCGGTGGACACGAGGTGCTCGGCTTCGGCGATCGCGTCGATAAGCGGTTGGGAGTACACACTGCGAAACTAGAACGCGTTCTAGCACTAGTCAATATACCGACCGCTATGGTCCAAATATGGAACGGACAGTAGCCTGGGCGCATGAGCTCAACCGAAACCTCCGGTCGTGCGTCGCCGCCGACCGAGCGCGTGGTGCGCGTGCTCGACTTCCTGGCCGGCCACCCCGACCAGCGGTTCGGCGTCTCAGAGTTGGCTCGGCGCACCGGTTTGAGCAAGCCGACCTGCCTAGGGTTGGTCAGTACGCTCGCCGATGCGGGGTATCTCGTGCGCGATCCGAGCGACAAAACGTACCGGCTGGGCCCGTCGCTGATCACGCTCGGGCACCGGGCCCAAGAGGCGTTGCGGGTGAGCCCCGCCGCCCGCGAGGAACTGCGCCGGCTGTCGTCCCGCTTCGGCGTCACGGCGGCCCTGTCGGCGGTGGTCGATGACCGCATCACGGTGCTCGACCTCGTATCCCCGTCAGGCGTCCGTGCCGGCGTCGAGGTCGGGCAGAGCTATCCGTTCGCACCGCCGGTCGGCTTGATGTTCGTGCTCTGGGACGAGGAGGCGCAACGCGACTGGTTGGCCAAGGAGCCGACGGTGTTGACGCGCACGCCTCTGCGCACGGACACCGAACGGTTGCACCGGGTGATCGCCGAATGCCGCGCGGACGGTTACCTGGTCGAGCGGCTGACGCCCGGCGGGCGGCGGTTGTATTCGTTGATGGCGGGGATGTCGACACAGTTGCCTGACGAGTTGCGTGTGCTGCTCGGTGAACTGGTCTCCGACATCGGCGAACGGGTTTACCTGCGCGACGAGAACGGCACCGGCCGCAAACGCCATGACATCAGCGTGATCTCGGCACCCGTGTACGACCACTACCAGCGACAGATCATGGTGGTCTCGATGCACATCGGAAAGGCATTGACCGACAACGAGATCACCGAGCGGGCGCGAGGATTGGTGGCAACGGCCGACGCGGTGACCGAACAGTTGGGCGGGTTCAAGCGCCGCGACATCACTTAGCACAGCAAACCTAAAATCTTGTTCGGTGCGTTTTGCCCGAGCGGTTCAGGGGTAACCGGAATCGCGTCTGGGGGTCTTCAAGCCGCACCGGTCGCACCGGTCGGGGCGGTAACGGTGATCTCGCATGCGCATTGGCCGGTGTTCCCGACGGGCAAGCGCTGCTCGACGAAGCCGAGAAGCGCGACCTGTTCCTTCGTCGGCTCGACGACGAGGGAGAGTGGTTCTGCTACCACCAGTTGTTCGCCGACTTCCTGCGGCGGCGTTTCAAATGCGACCAGCCGCAACGCATCCCGGAATTGCATGCGACGGCGTCCAGCTGGTTCGCCGACCACAACATGATCCGTGAGGCGATCGGGCATGCAGTGGTCGCCGGGGACGAGGACCGCGCCATCGAGCTGATCGATCGGCACGGTGTCGACTTGGTACAGCAAGCGCAGCTGTCGACGTTGCAGGCGCTGGTCGCCACACTGCCGCCTCGTCTCGTCACGCTCAGCCCGCGGCTGCAACTTTTCCTGGCGCGTGCGCACAGCATCCTGCAACAGCCGGAACAGGCGCGTATCGCGTTGAACGCGTTCGAGGCAGCGCTGGAAGCGCGTGCCCTGCCACCGTCTGAGGTCCGCGACATGCGCGTCGAGGCCGACGTTTTCCGAGCACTCGTCGAAGTCTGGGCCGACCGTGGGGACGGCGTTGAAGAGTTGCTCGCAGAGTGCCTGGCCCGACCGGAGTCTTTGCCGCCGTTTGTCGTCGGCACCGCGGCGAACGTCGCCTCCTTCCTCGAGATCTCTCGGTTCGATTTCGTCGCCGCCCGCCGATGGCAGGACTGGGCCACCGGTTACCACTATCGATGCAACTCGTTCGTCTTGACTTACGGACTCTGTCTGGCTGCGATGGCCGCTTCCCAACAGCTCGACATGGGCGAAGCGGAACGTCGGCTCCGCCATGCGGTGCGGATCGCCAGGCAATCGCAGGCGCCCTATTCGCATGCCGCACGTGTCGCCTATGCGCTGCTGGCGGAGTTGCTTTACGAGCGCGGAGAACTGAGCGATGCCGACCGCCTGCTCGAAGACAGCGGCCGGTTCGGCACGGGCGGCGGGCCGCCGGTGGAGTTCATGATCGCGCGCTGCTGCGCCGGGGCGCGGATCAAGGTCGCGCTCGGACGGCACGACGCCGCTCGCAGGCTGCTGGACGAAGGATCGGAAGTAGCGACTGCCGTGGGCCTTTCGCGGCTGGGCGCCGCCGTGGACGTGGAGCGGATACGGCTGAATCTCGGGTCCGAGGACACCGCCCACATCGGATCGACGCCCGTCGGCGGAATCGGCGCCGAGATCACCGTTCAACTCCGCGACGAGGCCGAGATACTGCGGCTACTCGGCACCGATCCCGATTTGGCCTGTGAACGCGCCATGGCCTGGGTCAAAAGGCTCGAGCCGCAGGGGCGTCCGCGCGCACTGCTCCAAGCGAATCGCCTGCTGATTGCCGCGTTGGGTGCCGCCGGCCGAGTCACCGAAGCGGCACGATTGCTGGCGAGCGTCGGGGACCGATGCGCCGAGCTCGGCATGGTGCGCTACCTGCAGGATGGCGGACCAGAGGTCAGCGCGCTGATCTTTGCAACGGCGCTGCAACGCATCTGCAACCGCTGTTCGCGACGGTGGTTCCGTCATCTCATCACTGCATTCGCGGGGGAATCAGCCGATGAGCAAGTGATCGACTGAAGGAGAACCAAGATGAAGAAGTATTCGTTGTGGGTGTTCGGCCCCGCAGCGATCGCCATTGCGATCGGCGTGCTTGTGCCGCCCGGCGTCTCGCACGCCAAGGACGAGTGGGATATCGGTGCGTACGACACGTGTGTCAAAGCAATACACGATCGGCAAGAAGCCGGCGAAATTGGTCCGCAGCAGGCGGGCGAGGAGCTGAGGTTCTGCTGATATGTCCGGTGGGGTCTGGTCCTCTGATGCGAACGGAGCCCACTGCGCTGCGCCGCCCGCGACAGCACAGACCGCGCCGAAGAGCCCTGGTGAAGTCGTCCAGGCGCCCTCGGCGGGAACGGCCGATCCGGGCCAGAACCCGGAGCGCACCGGCGACGGCACATACGAGGTGGTGCCGATCGGTCCCGGCGGGCCCGTGCTCTTCAATCCGTAGTGGCCCCGAAGACACTTGTGGCGCCAGCTGGCAGCCGGCGCCACAAGGTCGTTCATGGGTTATGCGTCAGTCAACGCAGCCGAGATCGGTGTCGGATTCACCTCGACACCACACTGGGTCGAGATCTCCGTGACCGGCTGGTTGATCGCCTTCAGCTCGGATTCGACCTGCGGGTTCTGCGCGAAGTAGGCGCGGAAGTCCTGCGTGGCCTGATCCTGCGGCTTCGTGGCGATCTCCGTCAGCGCCTCATTGGCCTCGGGGTTCGAGGCGAGATAGGTGCTGGTCGATGCCGACACGGTGCTCGAGGTGTTGGCGATCGCGCTCACGCTGCAGGTGTTGTCCTGCGTCGGCGCGGGGGCCGGCTGGGCATTGACGACCGGTGTCACGATCGCCGCGGACCCGAACGCGAGTAGACCGCCTGCGAACATGCCGTACAGGCCGCGTCGAACGGTCGTTACGGACAGCTTCATCAAATCACTCCTTCGGTCTGCGACTCGGTGGCCGCTCCGTAAGGCGTAACCGACCCCGGGGGAGGCCTAAACAAACCCCAGCGCAGACGCGTATTCGAGCGGCCAGCGTTCGCACTAACCGGTTGATCGCACGCAGCTGGTGCCCGCAAACAACCCGCTAAGCGCCCGGGGTGACCGGGGAAACTCGCACTTCAGACGGCCGTCCGTCGAAGAGCCGTCAGCTCACGCTGGCCACCGCAAACGGCAGCACCGCTGGGGCCCCCGCCGTCCTGACCAGCCGCGATGCCATCGTCAGCGTCCAGCCCGTGTCGGTCATATCGTCGACCAACAACACCGGGCCGTCGACGAGACCTGCCAGGTTGGGCGGCATCCACGCACCGTTCAGCGCGGCCACGCGGTACGCCGAATTCTTGGCGGTCACCGGCCTGCGCCCAGGCGCGTAACGGAGCACACCCAGATCGCTGAGTCGCCCGAGCCGGGCGAGTGCCCGCGCCAGCGACGTGATCAACAGCGGATGCGTGTCCGAGTCGAGCGCCAACACCGCGGTCGGGCGACTCTCCCACTTCCACGCCGCCAGCACCTGCACAGCGGCCTGCACCACGTCGTCGGACGCCTCCGCATCCGGTTCGTCGAGCAGGCGCCGCAGGCGCCCGCCCCAGCCGAGGTCGGTCAGCCGTCCGATCGCTCGACCGGGTTCCGGACCGTCGGAGATCTTGCCCTTGAGGTCCAACCCGAGAACGCCAAGCCCCGAGGGCCACTGTTTGCGCGGCGTCAGTTCGATCCCGGGCCGCATGAGCCGCGTGCGGGTGTCGTCCACGGCGGCGGCATCGACCGTGGCGTCATAGCGCGAACCTGTGCAGTTGTCGCAGCGGCCGCACCGCTCTCCCTCGGCCAGTTCGGGGTCATCGAGCTGAGCGCGCAGGAACGCCATGCGGCAGCCGTCGGTCACCTGATAGTCGAGCATCGCCTGCTGCTCACGTTTGCGCGCCTCGTCGAGATTGCGATAGCGGGCATCGTCGTACACCCACTCCCGGCCCGTTCCGACCCAGCCGCCCTTCACCCGCCGCACCGCCCCGTCGACATCGAGCACCTTCAGCACCATCTCCAGCCGCGTCCGGTTGAGGTCGACCATCGGCTCCAATGCGGCCGTTGACTGCGGCCGCTCCGAATCCAGTGCACGAATCACGTTGCGCACCATCGCTTCCGACGGGAACGCCACCGACGAGAAGTAACGCCAGACATCCTGATCCTCACGGCCCGGCAGCAGGATCACCTCGGCGCTGGCCGTCGACCGGCCGGCGCGGCCCACCTGCTGGTAGTACGCGATCGGCGAGGACGGCGCACCGAGGTGCACAACGAATCCGAGGTCGGGTTTATCGAAGCCCATCCCGAGCGCCGACGTCGCGATCAACGCCTTCACCCGGTTGGCCAGCAGGTCGGCCTCGAGTTGTTCGCGCTCGGCGGCTTCGGTCGAGCCGGTGTAGGCCGCCACCGAATGACCTTGTTCACGCAGCAACGCGGCGAAGTCGTGCGCCTGCGCGACGGTCAACGTGTACACGATCCCGGAGCCGGGCAACGAATCGAGGTGTGCAGCAAGCCAAGCCGCGCGTTGTGCAGGGTTGCCGGCGTTGACGACCGACAGTCGCAACGACTCGCGGTCCAGTCCGCCCCGCAGCACCAAAGTGTCGCCGCCGCCGACGCCCAACTGGGCCGCGACGTCGTCGACCACCCGGTCGTTGGCGGTGGCGGTGGTTGCCAGCACCGGGATGTCGGCGCCGAGTTCGGCGATCAAAGTGCGGATCCGCCGGTAGTCGGGCCGAAAGTCGTGGCCCCAATCGGACACGCAGTGTGCCTCGTCGACGACCACCAGCCCGGCGTCGTGCGCCAGTGCGGGCAACACCGCATCGCGAAAGTCGGGATTGTTCAACCGCTCTGGGCTGACCAACAGCACGTCGAGTTCTCCGGTCCGCACGCGCCGATGGATCTCAGCCCATTCGGCGACATTGCTCGAGTTGATGGTGGCCGCGTGGACACCAGCCCGCTCGGCGGCGGCGACCTGGTTGCGCATCAGCGCCAGCAGCGGCGACACGATCACCGTCGGCCCGTGTCCTTCGACGCGCAGCAGCTTGGCCGCTATGAAGTAGACCGCCGACTTTCCCCAGCCGGTGCGCTGCACGACGAGCGCGCGCCGACGGTGCACGACCAGCGCTTCGATCGCACTCCACTGGTCGTCGCGCAGCACGGCCTGCGGACCGGCCAGCTGCTCGAGGATCTCCTGGGCCTGCGCACGGTTGATCACCGCTTCATCGTGCCTCGCGGGTGCGACAGTTTCGCACCGACATGTGAGCAGGGTTACTCAAGACTCAAGGGTATGCGGCTGACGTGTCCGTAGAACTGCAAGTCCTCGCCTGTCCTGGCCCGCGCGCGCCACTCGCAGGAAGGATGTGACGATAATCTTGCACGGGTATCGCTGCGGATATGGTTGCGGCACACGGTACCTGGATTCGCAGCGTGCATACCGGCGCGCCTGCCTGCACGCGAACGATTCCCTGACCAACTTCGGCTATAGACCGGAGCAGGCTTCGATCGACCCAGGTATCGGCGCCCCGCGCGCTGCGTCGTAGGACTCGGCACGGGTCACCTGGTCGCCTCGCAGTCATGGCCGAACGTGGGTTACCCGCACACCAGATACCGATTGGGCGTGCGGGTAACCCACGTTCGCGCCTACTGGGGTGCCAGTCGGCGTCATCTACGGTCGAACCATGGACGGAACCTTGACCGTGGTCGCGGATGCAGGCCCAAGCGTCGGAGGTGTGGCGGGGTGGGCGGTGTCGTTGATGGACCGGCTCGGTGGCGTGGGTGCGGGCGCGGCGATCGCCGCGGAGAACATCTTCCCTCCCCTGCCGAGCGAGATCATCTTGCCGTTGGCGGGTTTGACGGCCGCCCGCGGCGAGATGTCGCTGTGGGAAGCCATCGTCTGGACGACGGTGGGCTCCGTGGTGGGTGCGATGGTGCTGTATCTGGTGGGCGCGCGCCTCGGACGTGACCGGGTGCACCGATTGGTCGAGCGGCTTCCGTTCTTCTCCGCCGACGATCTCGCGAAAAGCGAGGCATGGTTTCGTCGCTACGGATCCGTGGCGGTGTTGGTCGGGCGCATGATCCCCGTCGTCCGGAGCCTGGTCTCGGTTCCCGCCGGGATGTACTGCATGCCTCTCGTCCGATTCGTCGCGCTGACGGCCGCGGGCAGCGCGGTATGGAACAGCCTGTTGGTGGTGGCCGGCTTCAAGTTGGGCGACAACTGGGAAACCGTGTCCACCTGGACATCGCGTTACCAGTACGGGGTCCTGGCCGTAGCCGCCGTCCTAATCGCGGTGTGGCTCGCGAGGAAGCGGCCCAGCCGAGCCCGTTAGGTCAAGCCGTCGCCGCGTCCTGTTCGCGTTTGATCTCCAGCGCGATGTCGATCAGCTGGTCCTCCTGGCCGCCGATCAGCTTGCGCTGGCCGGCGCGGTGCAACAGCTGGTGCGCCGGCACGCCGTAACGCTCGGACTGGCGGATCGCGTGCTTGAGGAAGCTCGAGTACACACCGGAATAGCCCATGATCAGCGCGTTGCGGTCCAGCAGGCACTCGGCTGGCATCGCCGGTGCGACGACCTCCTCGGCCGCGTCGGCGATGTCGAAGAAGTCGATGCCGGTCTTGACGCCGATCTTGTCGAACACGCCGATCAGCGCCTCCACCGGCGCGTTACCCGCACCCGCGCCGAACCGGCGGCACGACCCGTCGATCTGCTTGGCGCCCGCGCGCACGGCCTCGATCGAGTTCGCGACACCGAGGCCGAGGTTCTCGTGGCCATGAAAACCGACTTGCGCATCGTCGCCCAACTCCGCCACCAGCGCCGCCACCCGGTCCCGGACGCCTTCGAGCACCAGGGCGCCCGCTGAGTCGACCACGTACACGCACTGGCAGCCGGCATCGGCCATGATGCGCGCTTGCTTGGCGAGCTTCTCCGGCGGGATCGTGTGGCTCATCATCAGGAAGCCGACGGTCTCCAGGCCGAGTTCGCGGGCCAGCCCGAAGTGCTGGATCGAGACGTCGGCCTCGGTGCAGTGGGTGGCGATCCGGCAGATCGAGCCCCCGTTGTTCTGCGCCTCCTTGATGTCCTCCTTCGTCCCCACGCCCGGCAGCATCAGGAACGCGATCTTGGATTCGGTGGCCGTCTCGGCGGCCAGCTTGATCAGCTCCTGCTCGGGGGTCTTGGAGAAGCCGTAGTTGAAGCTCGATCCGCCGAGACCGTCACCGTGGGTCACCTCGATGACCGGCACTCCGGCGGCGTCCAGCGCCGCGACGATCGCGTGCACCTCGTCCTTCGTGAACTGGTGCCGTTTGTGGTGGCTGCCGTCGCGCAGCGACGTGTCCGTCATCCGGACGTCCCAGATCGGGTTGAAGTAGATCTCCTGCGTGCTCATGCCTGGCCTCCTGCCTGCACAGCCAGCGATTCCTTCGCGATTTCCTCGCCGACCTTGGCCGCCGCGGCGGTCATGATGTCCAGGTTTCCAGCGTAGGGCGGCAGGTAGTCGCCCGCACCCTCGACTTCGATGAACGTCGTGACGACGTGCTGACCACCGTTGACCACCGACGGCTCGTCGAACTGCGGTTCGTTGAGCAGCCGGTAGCCGGGCACGTAGGTCTGCACCTCGGCAACCACATCCTTGATCGACTGCGTGATCGCGTCGTGGTCGGCGTCCTCGGGGATCGCGCAGAAGATGGTGTCGCGCATGATCATCGGCGGCTCGGCCGGGTTGAGGATGATGATCGCCTTGCCCCGCTGGGCGCCGCCGATGTTCTGCACACCAGCGCTGGTGGTCTTGGTGAACTCGTCGATGTTGGCGCGCGTGCCCGGGCCGGCCGACGCCGACGACACCGACGCGACGATCTCGGCGTAGGGCACCTCCACCGCGCGAGAAACCGCGTACACGATCGGGATCGTGGCCTGCCCGCCGCAGGTGACCATGTTGACGTTCGGCGCGTCGAGGTGATCGCGCAGGTTGGCCGGCGGGATCACACCGGGGCCGATGGCCGCGGGTGTCAGGTCGATCGCGCGAATCCCCGCGTCGGCGTATTTCGGCGCGGCGTCTCGGTGCACGTAGGCGCTGGTGGCCTCGAAGACCATATCGGGTTTCTCGCTTTGGGCCAGCAGCCAGTCGACCCCTTCGTGTGAGGTCTCCAGCCCGAGCTTGCGGGCGCGTGCCAGGCCCTCGCTCTCCGGGTCGATGCCGATCATCCAGCGCGGTTCCAGCCACTCCGAACGCAGCAGTTTGTACAGCAGATCGGTGCTGATGTTGCCCGACCCGACGATCGCGACGCTTGCTTTAGGCATGACGCTCCTATTCGAAACTCAGATGGACCGAGCCGAGCCCGGCGAAGTCTGCGACGTAATCGGCGCCGGGGGTGGCGTCGAACGCCTTGGTGCACGAGCCGGGTAACACGATGTCACCGGCCTTGAGGCGGACACCGAAGCTGTCGACCTTGCGCGCCAACCACGCCACCGCGGTCACCGGGTTACCCAGCACCGCGTCGCTGCGGCCCTTCGCCACCACCTCGCCGTTGCGGGTCAGCACGGCATCGATCGCGGTGATGTCGATGTCCTTCGGCGAAACCCGGTTCTCGCCCAGCACCCAGCCCGCCGAGGACGCGTTGTCGGCGATGGTGTCGCAGAGTTTGATCTTCCAATCAGTGATGCGGGTGTCGATCAACTCGATGGCGGGTGCGAAGGCGGCCGTCGCTGCCAGGACGTCGTCCTCGGTGCAACCTTCACCGGGCAGATCGTCGGCCAGGATGAATCCAACCTCCACCTCGACGCGGGGATAGAGGTAGTCGGCTGACTTGACGGGGGTTTCCTCGTAGACGGCCATGTCGTCGAGCAGATGTCCGTAGTCGGGTTCGTCGACGTTCATCATCTGCTGCATGGCCTTGGACGACAGCCCGACCTTGTGGCCGATGACCGTCGCGCCTTCGGCGACCCGTTGCCGGATGTTGATCAGCTGGATCTCGTAGGCATCGACGACGTCGATGTCCGGATGGGCGTCGGTCAAGGGCGGGATGGGAACCTGGCTGCGCTCGGCCTGGGCGAGATCGGCGGCGAGCTTCTGCCGCACCTGATCACTGAGCATCCTTATGAAGTCCCCTTGTTCTGTTGACCGGCGCGGTTGTGGGTCGGCCGGGCAATTCTATAACGTGTTCTACATGACTGGTCAGGAGTACGACGTCGTCGTGGTGGGCAGCGGCGCAGCCGGTATGGTCGCCGCGCTCACCGCAGCCCACCAGGGACTTTCCACAGTAGTCGTCGAGAAGGCTCCGCACTACGGTGGTTCCACTGCGCGGTCAGGTGGCGGCGTCTGGATTCCGAACAACGAGGTGCTCAAGCGCGACGGTGTCAAGGACACCCCCGACGCCGCCCGCACGTACCTGCACCACATCATCGGCGACGTCGTCCCCGCCGAGAAGATCGACACCTATCTCGATCGCGGCCCGGAGATGTTGTCCTTCGTGCTCGAGCACTCACCGCTCAAGCTGTGCTGGGTGCCGGGCTACTCCGACTACTACCCCGAGACCCCGGGCGGCAAGCCGACGGGTCGTTCGGTCGAACCGAAGCCCTTCGATGCCAAGAAGCTAGGTCCAGACCTTGCCGGGCTGGAGCCGCCCTACGGCAAGGTCCCGCTGAACGTGGTTGTCATGCAGCAGGATTACGTCCGGCTCAACCAGCTCAAGCGGCACCCGCGCGGTGTGCTGCGCAGCCTCAAGGTCGGCGCGCGCACGATGTGGGCCAAGGCCACCGGCAAGAACCTGGTCGGGATGGGCCGTGCGTTGATCGCGCCGCTGCGCATCGGCCTGCGCGAAGCCGGTGTGCCGGTTCGACTGAACACCGCGCTGACCGACCTCTATGTCGAGGACGGTGTCGTGCGCGGCATCTACGTACGCGATGCCAGCGCACCGGAGTCCGCTGAACCCGAACTGATCCGGGCCCGCCGCGGCGTCATCCTCGGCTCGGGCGGCTTCGAGCACAACGAGCAGATGCGGGTCAAGTACCAGCGTGCCCCGATCACCACCGAATGGACGGTCGGCGCCAAGGCCAACACCGGCGACGGCATCATCGCGGCCGAGAAGTTGGGCGCTGCACTCGATGTCATGGAGGACGCCTGGTGGGGGCCGACGGTGCCGCTGGTCGGCGCCCCGTGGTTCGCGCTGTCAGAACGCAACTCGCCGGGCTCGATCATCGTCAACATGGCGGGCAAACGGTTCATGAACGAGTCGATGCCCTACGTCGAGGCATGCCACCACATGTACGGCGGGCAGTACGGCCAGGGTCCGGGGCCCGGCGAGAACATCCCGGCTTGGCTGGTGTTCGATCAGCAGTACCGCGACCGTTATATCTTCGCCGGTTTGCAACCGGGACAGCGGATTCCGAAGAAGTGGCTGGAATCGGGCGTGATCGTCACGGCGGGCACGCTCGAGGAACTGGCCGAAAAGACCGGCCTGCCGGTCGATGCGTTCAAGGCCACCGTCGAGCGCTTCAACGGCTTCGCGCGCTCGGGCGTGGACGAGGACTTCAGGCGCGGCGAAAGCGCTTACGACCGGTACTACGGCGATCCGACCAACAAGCCCAATCCGAACCTCGGCGAGATCACGCATCCGCCTTACTACGCGGCCAAGATGGTGCCCGGCGACCTTGGTACCAAGGGCGGCGTGGTGACCGACGTGCAGGGCCGTGCTCTGCGCGACGACGGCTCGGTGATCGAGGGACTCTATGCTGCGGGCAACGTCAGCGCTCCGGTGATGGGCCACACCTACCCGGGCCCGGGTGGGACCATCGGCCCGGCGATGACGTTCGGATACCTTGCAGCGCTACACATCGCCGGAAAGGCTTGACGCATGCCCATCAATCTCGACGAGGCGCTCGGCGCCGAGCTTCCCGCGGCCGAGTTTTCCTGGACCAGCAGCGACATTCAGCTCTACCACCTCGGGCTCGGCGCAGGTGACGATCCGATGGACAAGCGCGAGCTGCGCTACCTGACCGACGAAACGCCGCAGGTGCTACCGACATTCGGCAACGTGGCGCAGAGCTTCCACATGACGGACCCACCGACGGTGCAGTTTCCCGGTATCGACATCGAGCTTGCCAAGGTGCTGCACGCCAGCGAAGCGGTATCGGTTCCGGGCCCGATTCCACCGTCCGGGACCGGTATCGCCGTCACGCGCTTCACCGACATCTGGGACAAGGGCAAGGCCGCGGTCATCTGGTCGGAGACCACGGTGACGGCGCCCGACGGCACCCCGTTGTGGACTCAGAAGCGCTCGATCTTCGCGCGCGGCGAAGGCGGTTTCGGCGGCGAGCGGGGACCGTCGGGGTCTTCTGAGCCTCCGCAGCGCGCACCGGACTTCGAGATCGCGATCCCCACGTCGCCGCAGCAGGCGTTGCTGTACCGGATGTGCGGCGATCGCAACCCGCTGCACTCCGACCCCGACTTCGCGGCCGCGGCGGGATTTCCGCGCCCGATCCTGCATGGGTTGTGCACGTACGGCATGACGTGCAAGGCGATGGTCGACACCCTGCTCGACGGTGACACCGCGCGGGTGGGCAGCTACGGTGCGCGGTTCGCCGGTGTGGTGTTCCCCGGCGAGACGCTAAAGGCCAGCGTGTGGAAGGAAGGCGACGGCTTTGTCGCCACCGTGACCGCACCTGAGCGCGACGATGCGGTGGCTCTCGCCGGTGTGGAGCTGACTCCGGCCTAGTGCGTCGCTTTCAATCGCCGCGTGGTGCAGTGCACTTTGCACCATGGTGGACTAAATTTCTCACGGTCGAATCCGCCACGCCTCGCGACAAAATGGCGTCTTTGCCGTTTAGTTCGAATATTCCTGAAACACAACGCCATATGCCTTACGTGCACGAAAGTTCGATTGCTGTCGACGATTAGTTCGGATCGTATTACGAACTGCTTCAACCGATCCGGATTACCCAAACAATTCGCAGCCTGATAGTTTTCTGCGTTGACCATCCCAATTGTCGGACGAGTCAGGAGCACATCATGAAGATCAGCAAGATCAGCAGCATGTTGGCAGCAACCGCGACGGCGGGATTCATCGCGGCACCTTTTGCAGCCGCCGAGCCCGAGGCCACGCCGCCGGCCGGGCCGACAGTTCAGACGCAGACACTCGGAACCCAGGGCAAGTTGGTCGACGGGGCCGTCATCCAGGGCTGGACGATCGCCAACCTCCAGCCCAGCAGCGACGTCATCCCCTTCCCGGTGACCGGCACGCTGTGGGAGGCAACGGCGACAGATCAGGCGATCCAGGGATCGGTGACGCCGATCGTGGCGAATCTGGTTGCCCGGGCCGCTGACGGCCAGACGTACCGCTCGCTGTTCGAAGTGGCCACACCGCAGGGCGTGAACCCCTCGACGTTGGCTCAGGGACAGGAGACGTCCGGCAAGGTCTACTTCGACGTCACCGGCGCGACGCCCGACAGCGTGGTCTACAACGCCGGCGGACAGGATCTGTTGGTGTGGACCAAGCCGGCCACAAGCTCGAGCACGAGCACGTCCTCGCCGTCGACGTCGTACGGCACCGGCAGCACCGCACCCGCGGAGGCACCGGCGACCGAGGCTCCGGAGGGCACCACCGCCGCGCCGGAGGGCACCACCGCCGCACCGGCCGCGACGGGCGCCGAGGCACCCGAGGGCAGCCAGGGCACCCCGATCGCCGAGGGCAGCCAGGGCACTCCGATCGCGCCGGCTGAGGGCACCCCCGCACAACCCGCGCAGGGCGTCCCCGCACAACCTGCGGAGGGCACCCCCGCACAACCCGCGCAGGGCACCCCGGCCCCGGCCGGCACCGAGGGCGTTGCGCAGCCCGCGGGAAGCCAGGGCACCCCGCTGCCCGCAGGTGACCAGGTGCAGACCCCGACCACCTACACCCCGGTCCCGACTCCGTAAGCGGATCGCCTAACCGGTCATACGGTCAGCGTCGTCACGAGTGCGATGACCACCACGCGTACAGCCGTGGAAAGGTCGGGCCATCCGGCCCCGCTCGGACGGCGCTGACCGTCTTTCTCTCCTCGTCGGTCCAGACCACGGTCGGTTGACCGTCCACGAGGCCGCAGTAGAGCTGTCCGCTGACGCTGTCCGGCGTGGCGTTGCGCCGCCACGGTCCCGGCGACTGGATATTGCCGGGGCAATCGACTCTGTTAGCGGCCGAGATCGTCTCGTTGAAGACCTTTTCGAGCCCCATGGTGTCTCCGACGAGGCTGAATGTCGCCGACACCGGGCCGTCGGGATCGTCGTTCTGGGCGCATTTCACCTGCGACAGAACACCTTCGGGTGCCTGCGTCGGTTCACACGCGCCGGCGCGGTAGCCCTTCGGCAGCAGTCGGAGCAGCCGCGCATCGTCCTCGGACGTGGCCGTCGGCTGTGGTCCGCTGGTCGTCGTGGGTTCCTCGGGTCCGGCGGGTTGGACGTTGTCCTCAGAGGGCCGTGCCAACCAGAAGAGCAGCCCGGCGAGCGCGGCGACACCCGCCACGGCGGCACCGAGAGCCAGCGGCTTCACGTTGCGTCGAGGCTGCACCGGGCGCGGGCTGACCGTCAGCGGAGCGTCGAACCGGCGGCCCCAATTGCCCTGACCGGCAGAGAAATCCGGATCATGGTCGTCCGACTGAGGCGGCCTCGGCGAGTTCACACCTCAGAGGGTAATAGGCGGAGCGACCCCAGCCGCACGCCGATCAACCCAGGATCAGCCCGGATGTCGGGACACCGGTACCCGCGGTGACGAGGACGTGCTCGACATTCGGAACCGGATTGACCGATGTCCCCCGCAGCTGGCGAACGCCCTCGGCGATCCCGTTCATGCCGTGGATGTATGCCTCGCCCAACTGGCCGCCGTGGGTGTTGATCGGAAGCCGCCCGCCGATTTCGATCGCCCCGTCCTTGATGAAGTCCTTGGCATCGCCCTTGTCGCAGAACCCGAGCTCTTCCAACTGGATCAGGGTGAACGGGGTGAAATGGTCGTAGAGGATCGCGGTCTGGATGTCCTGCGGCTTGAGCCCCGACTGCGACCACAACTGCCTGCCGACGAGCCCCATCTCGGGCAGTCCCAACTCCGGTCGGTAGTAGCTGGTCATCGAGTACTGGTCCGGGCTGGAACCCTGCGAGGCCGCCTCGATGACCGCAGGGCGGTGTTTGAGGTCCTTGGCCCGCTCGGCGGATGTCACGACCAACGCGACGCCGCCGTCGGTTTCCTGGCAGCAGTCGAGAAGCCGCAGGGGTTCGGCGATCCACCGTGAATTCTGGTGATCCTCGATGGTGATCGGCTTCTCGTAGAAGTACGCCTTGGGGTTTTTTGCGGCGTGTTTGCGGTCCGCGACCGAGATCATGCCGAAGTCCCTGCTGGTCGCGCCCGACTGGTGCATGTAGCGCCGGGCGATCATCGCGACCTGCGCAGCCGGCGTCGACAAACCGTGCGGATAGGAGAACGAGTTGTCGACGCCGGTCGAGTCGGCGTTCTCGACCAGGCGCATCTGCACCTGGCCGAACCGGACACCGGATCTCTCGTTGAACGCGCGGTATGCCACAACGCAATCCGCGACACCAGTCGCTACGGCGATCGCCGCCTGCTGAACGGTCGCGCAGGCAGCGCCACCTCCGTGGTGGATCTTGGAGAAGAACTTCAACTCGCCGATGCCCGTCGCCCGCGCGATCGCGACCTCGGTGTTGGAGTCCATCGTGAAGGTGACCATGCCGTCGACGTCGGCGGGAGTCAGGCCCGCATCGTCGAGCGCGTCCAGCACCGCTTCGGACGCGAGCCGAAGCTCGCTGCGGCCGGAGTTCTTCGAGAAGTCGGTGGCGCCGATGCCGACGATCGCCGCCTTCCCCGACAGTCCACTCGACATCAGGCGTTCCCTCCGATAACGAGTGTGGCGGTGGCGATCACGTGGTCGCCCAGGCTGTTGCTGCCGACAATCTTCAGCGTGATCAGCCCGTCGTCGATCGCGGTCACCTCACCGGAGAACGTCACCGTGTCGTAGGCGTACCACGGCACGCCCAGCCGAAGCGAGATGGATTTGATGACCGCGGTCGGGCCGGCCCAGTCGGTGATGTAGCGCTGCACCAGGCCGGTGTCAGTGAGGATGTTGACGAAGATGTCCTTGCTGCCCTTGGCCTGCGCCTTGTCCCTGTCGTGATGGACATCCTGATAGTCCCGGGTGGCGATGGCCGTCGACACGATGAATGTCGGGTCGCCGTACAGGGCGAGCTCGGGGAGCTTGGTACCGACCTCGACTGCGGGTGCGCTCACGCTGTGCCCTCCTCAACTACGGCGCCCTCCTCAACTACGGCGCCCTCCTCGTCAGGCTCCCACGCGTAGAGCGTCCACGCCGGATCGGAGTCACCTTCGGGGAAGTCGATATACGTTGCGCGAACCGGCATTCCGATCTCCACGGTGGCCGGGTCAACGTTTCGGAGCTGCCCGAGCATCCGCACACCTTCCTCGAGCTCGACAAGGGCGATGACGAACGGCAACGTGCGACCGGGCACCTTCGGCGCGTGGTGCACGACGAAACTGAACACCGTGCCCTTACCGCTGGCGACGACGTAGTCGGTCGGCAGGTCTTTGTCCTGCCAGATCGCGGGTATCGGAGGATGCACCAGCGTGCCGTCGTCGCGCTTCTGGATGCGCAACTCGTGGGCATTGACGCCGTCCCAGAAGAACTTGGTGTCGCGGGACGAGGCCGGCCGCATCATCATGTCCGCGTCCAGATCGTCGGGCACCGGCGCGCCCGCGTCTTTCTCGGCGGGCTTGAATTTCATGATGCGCCAAACCATTTCGGCGACGCCCTCGTCGCCCACCTGCCAGGTGATGAGTTGATTGATGAAGTATCCCTCACCCAGCGCTGTCCGCTTCGGGCCCACAACGTCTGTGATCTCAGCGTGGATGCTGACCTCTTCGCCCGGGCGCAGATACCGGTGGTATGTCTGCTCGCAATTGGTGGCGACCACGCCAACGTAGCCGGCATCGTCGAAGAGTTGCATCATCTTGGTCAGCGGATCATCGTCCGAGCGGCCCTGACCTAGCCCGCCCATCGTCCACACCTGGATCATCGCCGGCGGCGCCACGATGCCGGGGTGGCCCGCGGCCTTGGCCGCTGCCTCGTCGGTGTAGATCGGGTTCCGGTCACCGATGGCGTCGACCCAATGGTGGATCATTGGCTGATTGACCGGATCTCGGCCGGTGCGCGGCTCGCTCTTGCCGTCCGCCTTGATCTTCTCGATGTCCGCCCTCAGGTCGGCGCTCACCGCGGAACCCTCGGCACCTTCAAGCCTGCGGCCGCGATCATCTCCCGCATCACCTCGTTGACACCTCCACCGAACGTGATCACCAGGTTCCGTTTTGTCTGCGAGTCAAGCCATTCCAGCAGTTCGGCGGTCTCCGGCTCGGCGGGGTTGCCGTACTTGCCGACGATCTCCTCGGCCAGGCGCCCGGCGTACTGGATCCGCTCGGTGCCGAACACCTTGGTGGCTGCGGCGTCGGCGACGTCGATGGTCTCCCCCGCCGCGGCGACCTGCCAGTTGAGCAGTTCGTTGATGCGCCACATCGCCTTGAGCTCGCCGAGTGAGCGCTTGACATCGTCGTGATTGATCGGAATGTCGCCGTTGCCACCGGGTTTCGATGCCCACGCGTGCACGTGGTCATACAGGCTGGCGAATCGGCCGGCGGGTCCCAGCATCACGCGCTCGTTGTTCAGCTGGGTGGTGATCAGCTTCCATCCGGCGTTCTCCTCGCCGACGAGCATGTCGGCCGGCACCCGAACGTCGTTGTAGTACGTCGCGTTGGTGTGGTGGGCGCCGTCGGACAGGATCATCGGCGTCCACGAGTATCCGGGGTCCTTGGTGTCGACGATGAGGATCGATATCCCCTTGTGCTTCACGGCTTCCGGATCGGTGCGACACGCCAACCAGATGTAGTCAGCGTCGTGCCCGCCGGTGGTGAACACCTTCTGCCCGTTGACGATGTACTCGTCGCCCTGGCGCACGGCTGTGGTGCGCAGCGAGGCCAGGTCGGTGCCCGCTTCGGGCTCGGTGTAGCCGATCGCGAAGTGAACCTCGCCCGCGAGGATCGCTGGCAGGAACTTCTTCTTCTGCTCTTCGGTGCCGTACTGCTGCAGCGTGGGCCCGACGGTCTGCAGGGTGACGGCCGGAAGCGGTACGTCGGCCCGCTGCGCCTCGTTGACGAAGATCGACTGTTCGATGGGCCCAAAACCCAAGCCGCCGAATTCCTTCGGCCAGCCGACGCCGAGCTTGCCGTCCGAGCCCATCCGTTTGATGACCGTGCGGTACGCCTTGCCGTGGCGATCTTTCTCCATCTCCTTGGCCTCTTCCGGAGAGATGAGACTGGAGAAGTACTCGCGTAGTTCGGCCTGCAACTGCTTCTGTTCGGGCGTCAGTTCGATGAACATTCCTATTTCCCGTCCCCTCGCTCGCCCAGTGCGGCTCCCACCAAGTCGAGCCGGTGTGACGGACCACCCACGAGGCGGGCGAGGTCCTTGATCGAGGAGTAGTAGCGGTCCATCGGGTAGGCGATGTCCATACCCATGCCGCCGTGCAAGTGATGGCAGAGCTGCATCACCGGAGGCGCCTGCGAGGCCAGCCAATATCCGAGGATGTCGATATCGTCGTCAGCGTCGCGGCCCTCGGACAGTCGCCAGGTCACCGAGTTAGCCGCCAATGTCAGTGTGCGCGAGGCGATGTAGACCTCGGCGAGCTGCGCAGCGACGGTCTGGAAGGTCGACAGCGGCTTGCCGAACTGCTCGCGGTTGGCCACGTAGTCGGCGGTGAGCCGCAGCGCGCCGGCGACCAGCCCCGAAGCCAACGCACCGATCGCGGCGAGGGCCAGCTGATTGATCCGTCGCGGCTGCGCACCCTCGAGCGTGCCGTCGACGGCTGCGTCGGTGAACGTCACCGAGTACTCGTCACCGTGGTTGGAGGTCGGCGTCTTCGTCACCACCACGCCGTCGGCCTTCGGCGACACCACCACCACGGCGGTGTCGGCGGTGACGACGAGCCAATCCGCCTGTTGCGCATAGGGAACAGCGACCTTCGTACCGTTGAGCCGGCCATCGGCGAACGTGACCGCGGGCCGATCAGGCAGCGGCGCCCCCGGCTCGTTGAGCGCGGCCGAGAGGACCGCGCCTTCGGCGACCCCGGACAGATAGCGGTCCTGCTGCTCGTCAGTCGCCGATTCGAGAAGGGGCAACAACCCCAGACCCAGCGTGGCCAACGCGGGGCTGATCGTGGCGTGCCTGCCGATCTCGGTGAGCGCGGTGGCCACCTCGGGCAGGCCGACGCCGTCGCCGCCGAGACGCTCGGGAACCGCCAGGGCTGTCACGCCTCCGGACACCAGTGCGTCCCAGCTGTTGTCCCGGGTCAGCACCGAGGTCACCACGTCGGCGACAGCCTGCTGCCCTTCGTCTGGACTGAAGTCCACCCGAATCCTCCTTGATACCGGGAAATTTCGCGGTCGCTACAACTTACGTCGTCAGCTGTTGGTGACCGGGCACTTTCCGGTGTAATCCACCTGCCAGTGCTTGATGCCGTTGAGCCAGCCCGACTTGAGCCGCTCGGGCTCGCCGATCGGCTTGAGATCGGGCATGTGGTCGGCGACCGCGTTGAAGATCAGGTTGATGGTCATCTTCGCCAGGTTCGCGCCGATGCAGTAGTGCGCGCCGGTGCCACCGAAGCCGACGTGCGGATTGGGATCGCGCAGGATGTCGAACTTGTGCGGGTTCTCGAAGACCTCTTCGTCGAAGTTGGCCGAGCGGTAGGACATCACGACCCGCTGCCCCTTCTTGATCTGCACGCCACCCAGCTCGACATCCTCCAACGCGGTGCGCTGGAAGGCCGAAACCGGGGTGGCCCAACGGACGATCTCGTCGGCGGCGGTCTCGGGGCGTTCGCGCTTGTAGAGCTCCCACTGGTCGGGATTCTGCGAGAACGCGATCATCCCGTGGGTGATGGAGTTGCGGGTGGTCTCGTTACCGGCGACCGCGAGCATCACGACGAAGAAGCCGAACTCGTCATCGGAGAGCTTCTCGCCTTCGATGTCGGCCTCGATCAGCTTGGTGACGATGTCTTCGGTCGGGTTCTTGGCCCGCTCCTCGGCCATCTTCATCGCGTACTGGATCAACTCGAACGACGACACCGCAGGATCGACGTCGGCGTACTCGGGGTCTTCGCCGGCGGTCATCTCGTTGGACCAACGGAAGATCTTGTCGCGGTCGTCCTGCGGGACGCCGAGCAGTTCGGCGATGGCCTGCAGCGGAAGTTCGCACGAGACCTGTTCGACGAAGTCGCCGGAGCCCTCGGCCGCGGCGGTCTCGGCGATCTTCTGCGCCCGAGAACGCAGTTCGTCTTCGAGCCGTCCCACGGCGCGGGGCGTGAAGCCGCGCGAGATGATCTTGCGAAGACGGGTGTGCTGCGGTGCGTCCATGTTCAGCAGGACGGCCTTCTGCAGATCGATGGCATCGCGCGTCATGTCCTGCGGCCAGACCGGGATGGCGCCGTCCGGTGAGCTGCCGAAGACGTCGTTGCGCTTCGAGACCTCTTTGACGTCGGCGTGCTTGGTCACCAGCCAGTAACCCTTGTCGCCGAAGCCGCCGGTGCCACCCGGCACGTCGACCCAGTGGATCGGCTCGGACTTGCGTAACTCGGCCAGCTCTTCGACGGGCAGGCGCTCCAGGTTCAGGCTCGCGTCGAGGAAGTCGAAGTCGGCTGGGATATTCGGGCAAGGCATGGGGGAAGCTCCTCCGCAACAGTTATTGCAACATGTTCTAGTGCCAGTAAAACATGCCTTCTGCGCAGATAAAAGGCAGGTCATCAACGCCGCTTGTCAGAGTAATGAAACGTGTTCTAGCCTGACGGAATGGGTAACCCTGTCATCGTCGAAGCCACCCGTAGCCCCATCGGTAAGCGCAACGGCTGGCTGTCCGGTCTACACGCCACCGAGTTGCTCGGCGCCACCCAGAAGGCCCTCGTGGAGAAGGCCGGGATCAACGCCGCTGATGTCGAGCAGGTCGTCGGGGGCTGTGTCACCCAGTACGGCGAACAGTCCAACAACATCACCCGGGTGAGCTGGCTGGTGGCCGGCCTGCCCGAGCACGTCGGCGCGATGACCGTGGACTGCCAGTGCGGCAGCGGCCAGCAGGCCAACGGGCTCATTGCCGGATTGATCGCAGCGGGCGCCATCGACATCGGCATCGCCTGCGGTATCGAGGCGATGAGCCGCGTCGGCCTCGGCGCCAACGCCGGCCCCGACCGCAGCATCCTGCGGCCGGCGTCGTGGGACATCGACCTGCCCGACCAGTTCACCGCCGCCGAGCGGATCGCCAAACGGCGCGGGATCACCCGCGAGGACATCGACCAGTTCGGCTTCGAGTCCCAGCGCAAGGCCAAGCAGGCGTGGGCCGAAGGCCGGTTCGACCGCGAAATCAGCGGCATCGAGGCTCCCGTGCTCGACGAGCAGAAACAGCCCACCAGTGAGCGCCACGTCGTGACGCGCGACCAGGGCCTGCGCGACACCACCCTCGAGGGATTGGCATCGCTGAAGCCGGTACTCGAGGACGGCATCCACACCGCCGGCACCTCGTCGCAGATCTCCGACGGTGCGGCCGCCGTGCTGTGGATGGACAGTGATGTGGCCAAGGCCCACGGGTTGCGCCCGCGGGCGCGCATCGTGAGCCAGGCGCTGGTCGGCGCCGAACCGTACTACCACCTCGACGGGCCGGTTCAGTCGACGGCGAAGGTGCTCGAAAAGGCCGGTATGAAGATGGGCGACATCGACATCGTCGAGATCAACGAGGCCTTCGCCTCGGTCGTCCTGTCGTGGGCCCGGGTACACGAACCCGACATGGACTGCGTCAACGTCAACGGCGGCGCGATCGCGCTCGGCCACCCCGTCGGCAGCACCGGCAGCCGGCTGATCACCACCGCCCTGCACGAGTTGGAGCGCACCGACAAGAGCACCGCGTTGATCACGATGTGTGCCGGCGGTGCGCTGTCCACAGGCACGATCATCGAACGGATCTAGTCGCACCTCTGCCCGAAACCGTCGGACAGAGAGGCAGTTTGCGCGCGCTCAGTCGCGCAGCAGTACCGGTCGCACGCGCGCGTGGATGTGGTGGATCTTTCCGTCGTCAGCCGGAATGAGGAAGGTCTCCTCGGTGCGGGCACCCACGCGCCGACCCGCGATTCGCGGCTTCGTGACGACGGTGAACGTCGCGTGCACTTCGTCGCCGTCGACGCGGAATTCACGATCGACGATCGCCGAGATGATCCGGAACTGTGGCCCGCCATTGAGGCTGCGGCGCAGATGCGCACCCGAGAAGCCGGTCTTGAGACCGTTCTCGATCCTGATGCAGTCCGGCGCGAAGGGGACGTCGTCGCCGCGATGGCTGACCAGCGCATCGATATAGGACTCCGCAGCGGCGATGCGATCGGTGTCAGAGACTGTGCCCATCGATCGAGCATAGGATGGCGGCCATGCCAAAGTCGCGGCCACGCTTCATGGATACGAAGGCTTCGGACTTCTTCGTCAAACAGATGTCGAGGCTCAACACCTTCATGTATCGCCGCAACAACGGGGAAGGGCTCGGCGGCGAGTTCCAGGGCATCCCGGTGGCCCTGCTGACGACCATCGGGCGCAAGAGCGGCCAACCGCGGGTCAGCCCGCTGTACTTTCACCGCGACGGCGACAAGGTCATCGTCGCCGCGTCGAAGGGCGGCAGCGACAAGCACCCGATGTGGTACCTCAACCTCAAGGCCGATCCCCGCGTCCAGGTGCAGATCAAAAGCGAGGTACTCGACCTGACCGCGCGCGACGCGACCGAAGAGGAACGTGCGACATACTGGCCACGACTGGTCGAGATGTACCCGACGTACGAGGATTACCAGTCCTGGACCGACCGCGTGATCCCGTTGGTGGTGTGCGAACCCTGACCGACGACCCGGCCGCTCACGCGCCGTAGACCGGCACGGGGGGACGCGCTTTCCCCAGCAGATCGGCGACCACCGGACCGAGTTCGGCCGGATCCCACCGCGCGCCCTTGTCGACCTGGGGCCCGTGCGCCCAGCCCTCGGCGACCCGGACGATCCCGCCTTCGACCTCGAACATGCGGCCGGTGACATCTTTGGATTCGACGCTTCCCAGCCAGACCACCAGCGGCGAGACGTTCTCGGGCGCCATCGCGTCGAAGTCCTGACCTTGGGTGGCCATCATGTCGGCGAACACGGTCTCGGTCATCCGGGTGCGTGCCGACGGCGCGATCGCGTTGACCGTGACGCCGTAGCGACCCATCTCCGCAGCGGCCACCAGGGTCAGGGCCGCGATTCCCGCCTTCGCGGCGCTGTAATTCGCCTGTCCCACACTGCCTTGCAAGCCGGCGCCCGAGCTCGTGTTGATGATCCGGGCATCGACGGGATTGCCGGCCTTGGACTGCGCGCGCCAGTACGCCCCGGCGTGCCGCATGGTGGCGAAGTGCCCCTTGAGGTGCACGGCGATGACGGCGTCGAACTCCTCTTCGCTGGTGTTCGCGAACATCCGGTCGCGGACGATGCCGGCGTTGTTTACCAAGACATCGAGCCCACCGAACGTGTCGACCGCGGTCTGGATCAGGCCCTCGGCCTGGGTCCAGTCGGCGACGTTGGCACCGTTGGCGACGGCTTCCCCTCCGGCTGCGGTGATTTCGTCGACGACGCTTTGCGCGGCGCTACCACCGCCGGCGGGTGACCCGTCGAGTCCCACACCGATGTCGTTGACCACCACGCGGGCGCCCTCGGCGGCGAACGCGAGAGCGTGTGCGCGACCGATGCCGCCGCCGGACCCCGTCACGATGACCACGCGGCCGTCGAGCAATCCCATATTCGTTGTCTCCCTTGACTATTTGATATCGGCAGTGGTGGTTGCGAGGTAGTGCGGCGGCTCGCCGCCGCCGTGCACTTCAAGCGATGCGCCGCTGATGTATGACGCCGCGTCGGAGGCCAGGAATGCCGCCGCCCAACCCACGTCCGCCGGTTTGGCGAGCCGGCCCAGCGGGACGTTGCGCGAGATCGCCGCGATGGAATCCGCATCGCCGTAGAAGAGTTCGGACTGTTCGGTCTCAACCATCCCGACCACGACCGAGTTGACGCGAACCTTCGGCGCCCACTCGACCGCCAACGTGGAGGTGAGGCTTTCCATGCCGGCTTTGGCCGCCCCGTAGGGTGCGGTGCCCGGCGTGGGCCTGCGCCCGCTCACGCTGGCGATGTTGATGATCGACCCGCCACGTTCCTGCTTCTGCATCCGCGCATTCGCGTGGGTGGACACCGAAAGCGGCCCCAAAAGATTGAGTTCGACGATCTTGCGGCTGAACTTGGCCGACGACTCCGCGGCGAGCACGTACGGCGATCCGCCGGCATTGTTGATCACCACGTCGATACGACCGTGACGCTCAGCGACGGTCTCGACCAGAGCGGCGACCGCGTCGTCGTCACGCACATCGCAGGCGTGGAACTCGTACGGCAGGCCCTCGACTGGCCGGCGGGCGCACGTGACGACGGTGGCGCCCTGATCGGCGAACACGGCGCTGATGCCGGCGCCAACCCCGCGCACACCGCCGGTCACCAGCACCACCCTGCCGTCGAGGCCGAGGTTCATGTCTTGCAGGTCGGTCACTGTGCTAGCGTACCAAGCAAGTGCTTGCTTTCCTACCGGACCCAGGAAGTGCTCGGGAGCTCAGATGACTATCAACTCGACCATCACCGAACCGGGAATCGTCTCGGTCACCGTCGACTACCCGCCGGTCAACGCGATTCCGTCGCGCGGCTGGTTCGAACTCGCCGACGAGATCACCAAGGCGGGAGCCGATCCGGAAACGCATGTCGTGATCCTGCGCGCCACCGGCCGAGGCTTCAACGCCGGTGTCGACATCAAGGAGATGCAGCGCACGGAGGGCTTCACCGCGCTGATCGACGCCAACCGCGGCTGCTATGCGGCGTTCAAGGCGGTCTACGAGTGTGCGGTCCCGGTGGTCGCCGCCGTCAACGGATTCTGCGTCGGGGGCGGCATCGGTTTGGTCGGCAACGCCGACGTCATCGTCGCCTCGGACGACGCGACCTTCGGCCTGCCCGAGGTCGAGCGTGGCGCGCTCGGCGCGGCGACGCACCTGTCGCGTTTGGTGCCCCAGCACATGATGCGCCGGTTGTTCTTCACCGCCGCCACGGTCGATGCGGCGACGCTGCACCACTTCGGCTCGGTGCATGAGGTGGTTCCCCGCGATCAACTCGACGAGGCCGCGCTGCGCGTCGCGCGCGACATCGCCGCCAAGGACACCCGGGTGATCCGGGCGGCCAAGGAGGCGCTGAACTTGATCGACGTACAGAGGGTGAACTCCAGCTACCGCATGGAGCAGGGCTTCACGTTCGAGCTGAACCTCGCAGGCGTGTCAGACGAGCACCGCGACGCATTCGCAGGCACCGACAAGGGATCCAAATGAGCGACAAGAGAACAACTCTCGACGACGCCGTCTCGCAGATTCGCAGTGGGATGACCATCGGAATCGGCGGCTGGGGTTCTCGGCGTAAGCCGATGGCGTTCGTGCGGGCGCTGCTGCGCACTGACGTCACCGACCTCACGGTCGTCACCTACGGCGGGCCCGACCTCGGGCTGCTGTGCTCGGCGGGCAAGGTGAAACGTGCCTACTACGGCTTCGTGTCGCTCGACTCGCCGCCGTTCTACGACCCGTGGTTCGCCAAGGCGCGCACCACCGGCGCGATCGAGGCCCGCGAGATGGACGAGGGCATGCTTCGATGCGGGCTGCAGGCCGCGGCCCAGCGACTGCCGTTTCTCCCGATCCGGGCCGGGCTGGGCAGCGACGTCCGCGCGTTCTGGGGCGACGAGCTGAAGACCGTGCGGTCCCCCTACCCCACCGGCGAGGCCTACGAAGAACTCGTCGCGATGCCCGCGCTCACGTTGGACGCCGCGTTCGTCCACATGAATCTCGGCGACGCTGCGGGCAATGCTGCCTACACCGGCATCGACCCCTACTTCGACGATCTGTACCTGATGGCGGCCGAACGCCGGTTCCTGTCGGTCGAGCAAGTGGTTCCGACCGACGAACTGGTCAAGGCCGTTCCGCCGCAGGCGCTTCTGATCAACCGGATGATGGTCGACACCGTCGTCGAGGCACCCAACGGTGCGCACTTCACGACGGCCGAGCCTGACTACCGTCGCGACGAGAAGTTCCAGCGCCACTACGCCGAAGCGGCGAAATCCGAGGAGTCGTGGCAGGAGTTCGTGCAGACCTATCTGTCCGGCACCGAGGCCGACTACCAGGCTGCGGTGCGCAAGCTGCAGGAGGATCAATGATGTCGGTATCCCGTGCCGAAGTGTGCGCCGTCGCCTGCGCCGAATTGTTCCGCGACGCTGGTGAGATCATGGTCAGCCCGATGACGACCATGGTCTCGATCGGCGCCCGACTGGCCCGGCTGACCTTCTCCCCCGACATCCTGCTGACCGACGGTGAGGCGCGCCTGCTCGCCGACACGCCCGCACTCGGCGCCGCGGGGGCGATCGAAGGTTGGATGCCGTTCGGTCGGGTCTTCGAGACGCTGGCCTGGGGTCGGCGCCATGTGGTCATGGGCGCCAACCAGATCGACCGCTACGGCAACCAGAACCTGTCGGCGTTCGGGCCGCTGCAGCATCCGACCCGCCAGATGTTCGGTGTGCGCGGGGCACCGGGCAACACCATCAACCACGCGACGAGTTACTGGGTGGGCAACCACTCGACGCGCGTGTTCGGTGAATCCGTCGACATCGTCTCCGGTATCGGTTGGGACAAAATCGATCCCGACAACCCGGCGTACCGGTTCGTCAACGTGTACCGGGTGATCACGAACCTCGGTGTGTTCGACTTCAACGGCCCCGATCATCAGATGCGGGCCGTGTCACTGCATCCCGGTATCGAGCCCGAACAGGTCGCCGAGAACACCTCGTTCGAGGTGCACGGGCTGGACTCGGCCGAGCAGACCCGGCTCCCCACCGACGACGAGCAGAGGCTGATCCGCGAGGTGATCGACCCCAAGGGACTGCGGGACAAGGAAATCCGGTGAGCACACCGGGTAAGCCGACACTTCGCACACCGCTGACCGAGCTCATCGGTATCGAACATCCAGTGGTCCAGACCGGCATGGGCTGGGTCGCGGGTGCACGGCTGGTCTCGGCGACGTCGAACGCCGGCGGCCTGGGAATCCTTGCGTCGGCGACCATGACGCTCGAGGAACTGCAGACGGCGGTCACCAAGGTCAAAAGCACCACAGACAAGCCTTTCGGCATCAACATCCGCGCTGACGCGGGAGATGCCGGAGAACGCATCGACCTGTTGATCCGCGAGGGCGTCAAGGTCGCCTCATTCGCCCTGGCACCCAAACCCGATCTGATCGCCAAGCTCAAAGACGCCGGCGTCGTGGTGATTCCGTCGGTCGGCCTGGCCAAGCACGCCAAGAAGGTGGCGGGCTGGGGCGCCGACGCGGTGATCGTGCAGGGCGGTGAAGGCGGCGGCCACACGGGGCCGATCGCGACGACATTGTTGTTGCCGTCGGTGCTGGACACTGTCGAGATCCCGGTCATTGCGGCCGGTGGCTTCTTCGACGGCCGCGGGCTGGCGGCGGCGCTGTCCTACGGCGCGGCCGGAGTCGCGATGGGCACCCGATTCCTGCTGACGTCGGACTCCACGGTGCCGGATGCGGTCAAGCGCCGCTACCTGGAATCGGGCTTGGACGGCACCGTCGTATCGACCCGTGTCGACGGGATGCCGCACCGCGTGCTGCGCACCGGCCTGGTCGAGAAGCTGGAGAGCGGATCACGACTTCGGGGATTCTCCGCGGCCGTCCGAAACGCGCAGAAGTTCAAGAAGATGTCGGGTATGACATGGCGGTCGATGATCCGCGACGGCCTGGTGATGCGGCACGGCAAGGAGTTGACCTGGTCGCAGGTGGTCATGGCCGCCAACACCCCGATGTTGCTCAAAGCCGGTTTGGTCGAGGGCAATACGGACGCGGGGGTACTGGCCTCCGGCCAGGTCGCAGGCATCCTGGACGATCTGCCGTCGTGTGCGGAACTGATCGAGACGATCGTTGCCGATGCGGTCAAGCACCTGCGACAGGCCAGCGGCTACATCGAGTGAAGGATATCACTTAATTCTGTGATAGTGAAGCTATAATCTTCATGTGTCAGCACTGAAGCGGTCCCCTTCACCGCGCTCGCGCGCCACATTGATCGGCGACGTGATCGGCTCACGCCACGTGGCCGATCGCGCCGCCACGCATCGTGCACTCGATAAGGCGCTCGTCGACGCCACCGGCGACGCCATCGACGCACCCGCATTCACGGTCGGTGATGAGTTCCAGGGCAGCTATCGAACGGTCGGCGCGGCGATCGAAGCGGCGTTCGTCATTCGGCTGGCCGTCGCGCCCGGGATCGACGTTCGATTCGGTGTCGGCTGGGGTTCAGTGACCGTATTGGATGCGGCTTCCGGGATCCAGGACGGGCCGGGGTGGTGGGCTGCCCGCGAAGCGATCGAGTGGACCGCCTCCGCGCAACGCCAACCGGGGCTGGCCTTGGTGCGCACGTCGTTTCGGGCCGAAGGCGAGAGCCGCCGCGACCTCGACGCGATCAACGCCGCGCTGCTGTGTCGGGACCATCTGATTGGATCGCTCGATGACCGCTCATTGAGGATTGTGAAGGGACTGTTGACTGGCAAGACCAAGAAGGACATCGCGGCGGACGAGGGCATAAGCGCGTCGGCGGTATCCCAACGCGCGGGCCGCGACGGGTTGGACCTCATCCTGCTCGCGGCGCAGTATCTGCGGGACGTGCCATGAGCGCGGTCGCGGTGCTGCTGATCGCGATCGGTGTCGCCGATGTCCTTCGGCGGCTCGTCGATCGCGTGTGGCTATCCGCCGCGGCGGCACCCCTGGTCGTGATCGGTTGCGCGGCGATGGCCGGGTTGTGGCGGCGGGGCGACATCGTGCTGCTCGTCGTGGCGGCGGTGGCCGGCGTCGGCTGGGTGGTGCTGAGCGCGCGAGCCGAACGCACCGGACGCCGACAGATCGCCCCGCTGGTCGTGTTCGGCGGTGCGCTCGGGGTGCTGATCCTGCTCTCGGGCTGGGGTTCGGAGGTGGCAGGTGTGGCGGCGCGGTGGCCGGACTGGGTCGGCATCGCGGTGTCCCCCGACCGGCTCTTGATGATCGTCGGTGTGATGCTGATGCAACTCGTAACCGGGAATCAGTTGGTGCGCTTGGTGCTTGGCTCTGTCGGCTCGGTCAAACCGACGGGCGAGCCGCAGGCCTCGGACCGGTTGAAGGGCGGGCGGCTCCTCGGTCCGATGGAGCGGGTGCTCATCCTCGGGCTGGGCCTGGCAGGCCAGCTCGCCGCGGCCACGGCCGTCGTCGCCGCCAAGAGCATCATCCGATTCCCGGAGATCAACGCTCAGAAGGCACGCGAAAACGGAGGAATCGGAATCGACGAAGTGACCGAGTACTTCCTCGTCGGCAGCTTCGCCAGCTGGATCGTCGCGCTCGGCGGCCTGGCTCTCGCGCACTGAACAGTAAGCCTTTCGATTCGCCCGTAATCCGGCCCCACGTTTCCTACACTCGCGCCCATGAAGACCAACGCCGCCGTTCTGTGGGGACTCAACGAGCCGTGGAGCATCGAGGAGATCGACCTCGATGGCCCAAAGGAGGGCGAGGTCCTCATCTCCTTCGAGGCCACCGGGCTGTGCCACTCGGACCACCATGTCGTCACGGGTGATTTCGCCGATGTGCCGCTGCCGATCATCGGTGGCCACGAGGGCGCGGGCGTCGTCGTGGAAGTCGGTCCCGGCGTGCGCGACCTCAACGTCGGTGACCACGTCGTCACGTCGTTCCTGCCGGCGTGCGGACGCTGCCGTTGGTGCGCCAGCGGACATCAGAACCTGTGTGACCTCGGCGCGCTGATCCTGATTGGCCTGCAGGCCGACGGCACATACCGACGCAAGGTCCGCGGTCAGGACGTCGGCGTCTTGTCGGGCATCGGCAGCTTCTCGCAGTTCGGCACGCTGTCGGAGGCATCGGTCGTCAAGATCGACGACGATCTGCCACTGGCCCGGGCCTGCCTGTTGGGCTGCGGGGTGATGACGGGGTGGGGTTCGGCCGTCAACACCGCAGACGTCAGCCCGGGTGACACGGTCGTGATCATCGGGTGCGGCGGGATCGGCAGCGGCGCAATTCAAGGTGCGCGGCTGGCCGGAGCGGAACACATCGTGGTCGTCGACCTCGTAGAGAGCAAGCGGGAGAAAGCTTTCGGGTTCGGCGCCACCCACTTCGTGACCTCCATGCCGGAGGCGATGGAACTGGTCGCCGAGCTCACCCGCGGCGTGATGGCCGACTCCGCGCTGCTGACCATGGGCGTGCTCGAAGGGCGGATGATCGACGAAGCGCTCAACATCATCCGCAAGGGCGGTGCGGTTGTGATGACGGCGATCGCGTCGATGGCCGACGTCACGCCGACGCTGTCGATGGCGATGATGACGCTGTTCCAGAAGCGCCTGCTGGGCAGCCTCTACGGCGAGGCCAATCCGCGCGCCGACATCCCGCGGCTCCTCAACCTCTACCGCGACGGCAAGCTTCTGCTCGACGAAACCGTCACTGCCGAATACAAACTCAACGACATCAACGAGGGTTACGACGACATGCTCGCGGGGCGCAACATCCGCGGCGTGATCATCCACGACCACTGACGTGATGCCGGAGGCATAGTGCGCTGGCTGTCGCATGTGCGGTCGGTGCTGAGCACCGAGACTAACGCCGTCCGCAATCGCAAGCTGGACCTCAATCCCGCCGATCTCACGCGATTCACGGTCCCGTTGGTCCTGGGTTTGGCGGGTGCGGTGGCGTTCGGCGCCGTGCCGCTGATCGTCATTCGCAGTAGCGTCAGCACTGACGACGTGCTGGTTCCGCTTCTGGGATCGCTGGCCCTGACGGCTGTGGGCACGGCTGTGATGACGTGGTTGATCGCCATCGTGGTGTCCGGTCTCGTGCTGGTGGTCGTGTATCGAACCGCGCCGGCTACGGCGTCACGGTTGGTGATTCGTACCGTCGTCGACTCGTTCGACCGCGTCAGCGATACGGCCGCGCGCCTGGCGACGCTCGCATTGGTGGCCGGCCTCATCGCCCTGGCGATCGGGCTGCCGACGCGGCCCGACGACGAGCTGGCGCATCCGGTGGTCAACGACCTGCTCACCGCGCAGATCGGAGTGCTCCTGGCTGCGCTCGGCGTTGCCTACCTTGCCGAGACCGTGCGCTGCGCCGCCGAACTGGTCGACAGACAATCATTGCTGCTGGCATGGCCGTGGTCGCTTGGGATCTCCTGTGCCAGCTGGATTATCGCGACCAGCGTCGGGCCGTTCCAGACCTCCCGCATGCTGGCGGTCCTGCTCAACGAGTGGCTGCCGGCCGACGTGAACGGAACGCCACGAGCGGAAGTGATCGCCGATCTACTGCCGGCCGGTGCGAACTGGTGGGCGGCCTTCGCACTGTTGCCCGTGATCGCCGTGGTGTGGGCGCTCGGTGCGCACCGCCATGACGGGTTTGCGGCGATGCGAGAGCTCGTCGAGGGCGACAGTGCGAGGCCGCGGGAGGCCTAGAGGCGCTCGATGATCGTGACGTTGGCGGTGCCGCCGCCTTCGCACATCGTCTGCAGGCCGTAGCGACCGCCGGTGCGCTCCAACGTGTTCAGCATCGTCGCGAACAACTTCGCACCCGTCGCACCCAGCGGATGACCGAGCGCGATCGCGCCGCCGCTGGGGTTGACCTTCGCGGGGTCTGCGCCGGTCTCCTTGAGCCAGGCCATCACGACCGGCGCGAAGGCTTCGTTGATCTCGACGGTGTCGATGTCCTCGATCGACAGGCCCGTCTTCTTCAACGCGTACTCCGTTGCCGGAATCGGCCCGGTCAACATGAACACCGGGTCGGCGCCGCGGGCGCTGATGTGGTGGATGCGGGCGCGGGGCTTGAGTCCGTGGTCCTTGACGGCCTGCTCGGAGGCGAGCAGCACCGCACTGGCGCCGTCGGAGATCTGGCTGGCCATCGCGGCGGTCAGCCGGCCGCCGTCGACCAGGGTCTTGAGGCCGGCCATCTTCTCCAGCGAGGTGTCGCGAGGACCCTCGTCGGTGGCGAACCCGTCGACCGCAATGATCTCGTTCTCGAAGTAACCGGAGCGGATCGCCTCTTGTGCCCGTTCGTGGCTCGTCAGCGAGTACTGCTCCATCTCCTCGCGCGAAATGTCCCACTTCTCCGCGATCAGCTCGGCGCCGCGGAACTGTGAGATCTCCTGATCGCCGTAGCGGTGCAGCCAGCTCTTGGATTCGTTTGTCGGCGAGGTGAAGCCGAACTGCTCGGCCACGGTCATCGCCGACGAGATCGGGATCTGGCTCATGTTCTGCATACCGCCGGCGACGATGAGGTCGGCCGTTCCAGACATGATCGCTTGTGCGCCAAAGGAAACAGCCTGCTGGCTGGACCCGCACTGTCGGTCGACGGTGACGCCCGGCACCTCTTCCGGGTAGCCGGCCGCCAGCCACGAAAGCCGGGCGATGTTGCCGGCCTGCGGACCGATGGCATCGACGCAACCGGCGATGACGTCGTCGACGGCGCCGGGATCGACTTCGACGCGGTCGAACAGGCCCCGCCATGCGGCAGCGCCCAGATCCACGGGATGCACACCGGCCAGCGATCCGTTGCGCTTGCCGACTGCGGTGCGAACCGCGTCGATGACGTAAGCCTGCGATGTTGGAGTCATGGTTTCCTCATTTTTTCGTGATGCCACCAAGAACGATAGCGAGATACTGACGGCCGACCTCTTCGGCTGTGAGCGGTCCGCCCGGCTGATACCAGCGGACTGAAACCCAGGTGGTGTCGCGGATGAACCGGTACACCAGATCAACGTCGATGTCGGGCCGGAAGTAGCCCTCTTCGACACCCTGGTTGAGCAGGTCCAGCCACATCTTGCGTTGTTCTTTGTTGCGCTGCTCCACGTAGGAGAACCGCTCCTGCCCGGACAACCGCTTGGCCTCGTCCTGATAGATGACGACCTGCGCGTGCCGGTGCTCGATCGCCTCGAACGAGGTCATGAACAGACCCTTGAGGCGCTCCAGCGGGTTGGGTTCGGTGTCGACGATCTCCTGGTAGCGCGTGAACAACCAGTCGAGGAAACCCCGCAGGACTTCGTCGACCATTTCTTCCTTCGATGAGAAGTGGTGATACAGGCTGCCTGAGAGGATGCCCGCGGAGTCGGCGATATCGCGCACCGTCGTCGCGCGCAGGCCTCGCTCGGCGAACATCGTCGCGGCGAGCTCGAGTAGCTCGGCGCGGCGTGTCGGCGGCTGACTCGCCGGCTGCTTCTGTGGCACCTGATCCACCGACACATGATATCAACCAAGCGCTTGCTTGGCTACTTGCGTCCCGGTTGGCGAGCCGGTCGGTATGGGCGCCATCGTCTTATTCAGCGCCTTCTCCCTCGGATATCGCGATGCGTTGGCCCACCGACCCATCGCGGCCGGACAGAAAGTGCAGCTCGCCCTGGTGACCGTGCTGACCCTGGGTGTCATCGCGATGGTGTATCTGGGATCCTACAAAGCCGGCGCGTCGGGCTGTCGACGGTCGGACTACCACCTAGGCCCGTTGACTCGACACCGAAATCACTTCTCCAGTCAGATAACTGGAGTAGTCACTGGCCAAGAATGCGATCGTCGCGGCGACCTCCCACGGCTCGGCCGCGCGGCCGAACGCCTCGCCCTCCGACAACCGGTCCAACAGATCCGCGCTGCTGGTCTTCTCGAGGAACTTGTGCCGCGCGATGCTCGGTGAGACCGCATTGATTCGCACCCCGTACTCGACGGCCTCGATCGCACTGCACCGAGTCAGCGCCATCACCCCGGCCTTGGCTGCGGCGTAGTGCGACTGTGAATGCTGTGCGCGCCAACCCAACACGCTGGCGTTGTTGACGATCACGCCGCCGTGGTCGGCGTCGCGGAAGTACCGCAACGCCGCCCGCGTCGCACGCATCACCGACGTCAGCGTGACGTTGAGGACGCGGTCCCACTCTTCGTCTGTCATGTCGACGACGGGGGTCTGCCCGCCGAGGCCGGCATTGTTGACCATGACGTCCAGTCGGCCCATCCGCGCCGTCGTAGATGCGATCAACGCATCCACCTGTGCGGTGGAGGTCACGTCGCATACGACACTTTCGACCCGCCCCAACCCGAGTTCGAGCAACTGATCGCGGGCCTCGCCGAGGCGCCGCTCGTGATGGTCGGAGACAACCACGTCGGCGCCCTCGAGCAGCGCCCGGCGTGCCACCGCGGCCCCGATGCCGGTGCCCGCAGCCGCCGTCACGACGACCACCTTGCCGGTCAGCAGGCCGTGTCCCTCAATCTCTTTCGGGGCTTCTGACAGGTTCACGAAGGCCTGACCTCTCGGGGGAGACCGAGCACCCGCTCGGCGATGATGTTGCGCTGCACCTCGTTGGACCCGCCGTAGATCGTGTCCGCCCGCGAGAACAGGTACAGCCGCTGCCACTCACTGAAGTCGCCGTCGGTCAGCGTCAGACCCTCGCGGCCGAGCACGTCCATCGCGATCTCGCCGAGCTCGCGATGCCAGTTGGCCCACAACAGCTTCGAAACGTTGTCTTGACCCGGCTGCTCGACGTCCATGGTCGCCAGTGCGTACGACCGCATCGTCCGCAGGCCGGCCCACGACCGCGCCAATCGCTCCCTGACCAACGGATCATCCGCTGCGCCAGTGCGTTTCGCCAACTCCGCCACACCGGAGAGCTCGCGGGCGTACTCGATCTGCTGGCCCAGCGTCGACACCCCGCGCTCGAACGTCAGCGTGCCCATCGCGACCCGCCAGCCGTCACCCGGTTCGCCGACCACCAGCGACGCATCCGTGCGGGCGTCGTCGAAGAAAACCTCGTTGAACTCCGAGTCGCCGGTCAGCTGCACGATGGGGCGAATCTCCACGCCCGGTTGATCCAGCGGCACCAGCAGATACGACAGACCGGCGTGCCGCTTGGAGCCCTTCTCTGTGCGGGCGACGACGAAGCACCACTGCGCCCAGTGCGCGAGCGAGGTCCACACCTTCTGCCCGTTGACCACCCACTGGTCGCCGTCGAGTTCGGCGGTCGTGGACACGTTGGCGAGGTCGCTGCCGGCACCCGGTTCGGAGTAGCCCTGGCACCACAACTCGGTCACGTCGAGGATCTTCGGCAGGAAGCGCTTCTGCTGCTCGGGGGTGCCGTACGCGATTAACGTCGGTCCCAGCAACTCCTCACCGAAGTGGTTGACCTTCGCAGGAGCGTTCGCAATCGCGTACTCCTCGTAGAACGCCACCCGGTGCGCCACCGACAGACCGCGACCGCCGTGCTCTTCGGGCCAGCCCAGGCATGTCAGTCCGGCCGCCGCCAGATGCTGGTTCCACGCTCGGCGTTCCTCGAATGCTTCGTGTTCTCGGCCCGGCCCGCCGAGGCCCTTGAGTGCGGCGTACTCCCCGACGAGGTTGTCGGCGAGCCAGTCGCGGACCTCGGCCCGGAACTCCTCGACCTCAATCACCCTTGTAGGCTAACCTACCAAGCACTTGCTTTGTTAGAGGAGCAGCGATGAGTTCGGATCCAAGGACCATTCCCCAGGTCTTGGACCACATTGCCGACCGATTCGCCGACCACCCGGCCCTGTTGACCGAGGACCGGACGTTCACGTTCGCCCAGCTGCGCGACGAGGTCCGCCGGGCGGCCGCAGCCATGATCGACCTCGGCATCAACGCCGGTGACCGCGTCGCGATCTGGTCCCCCAACACCTGGCACTGGGTGGTCGCCTGCCTGGCCACCCACTACGCGGGCGGCGTCGTCGTACCTCTCAACACCCGCTACACCGCCAGCGAGGCCACCGACATCCTCTCGCGCACCGGCGCCCCGCTGCTGTTCGCATCGGGTGAGTTCCTCGGCGCCGACAAAGCCGCCTCCATCGACCGCGACGCCCTGCCGCAGCTACACCACGTGGTCCGGGTGCCGATCGAGAAAAACGATGGCACCTGGGATGAGTTCATCACCCGCGGCACCGACCTCGGCGCGGTGGATGCGCGTGCCGGCGCGGTGGAACCCGACGACGTCTCCGACATCCTGTTCACCTCCGGCACCACCGGCCGCAGCAAGGGCGTGCTGTGCGCGCACCGCCAGTCGCTCGACGCCCCGGCGGCGTGGGCCGAGTGCGGCCGACTGACGAGCGACGACCGTTACCTGTGCATCAACCCGTTCTTCCACAACTTCGGCTACAAAGCGGGCATCCTGGCCTGCCTGCAGACCGGCGCCACGCTGATCCCGCAGCTGACGTTCGATCCCGAGAAGACCATGTCCGCCGTGCAGGAGCACCGCATCACCGTGTTGCCGGGGCCGCCGACGATCTATCAGACGCTGCTCGACCATCCCAATCGCGCCGACTTTGACCTGACCTCGCTGCGGTTCGCCGTCACCGGCGCGGCGACCATCCCGGTGGTGTTGATCGAGCGGATGCAAACCGAACTGGACATCGACATCGTGCTGACCGCCTACGGCCTCACCGAGGCGAGTGGGTTCGGAACGATGTGCCGTCCCGACGACGACGCCGTCACCGTGGCCACCACATCGGGCCGCCCGATCGCGGATTTCGAACTGCGCATCGACAACCCGGGCGAGGACGACGCGGGCGAGGTGCTGTTGCGTGGACCGAATGTCATGCTGGGCTACCTCGACGACCCCGACGCCACCGCGGCGGCCATCGATTCCGACGGCTGGCTGCACACCGGCGACGTGGGCACCGTCGACGACAACGGCAACCTGCGCATCACCGACCGCCTCAAGGACATGTACATCTGCGGCGGGTTTAACGTCTACCCCGCCGAGATCGAGCAGGTGCTCGCGCGACTGGACGGCGTCGCGGAATCCGCGGTGATCGGCGTGCCCGACGAACGGCTCGGTGAGGTCGGCAAGGCCTATATCGTGGTCAAGCCCGGCGCCGAACTCGACGACGACACCGTAATCGCTTACACCCGGGAGCATCTGGCGAACTTCAAGACCCCCCGCTCGGTCGAGTTTCTCGATGCGCTGCCGCGAAACCCCGGGGGCAAGGTAGTCAAACCGCTGCTGCGTGAGAGGGCTGGATCTTCCTGATGGACCTGAATATCGACGACGCGACGCGAGAGTTCCAGGCCGAGGTGCGCGAGTTCCTGGCCGAGAACAAGGACAGCTTCCCGACCAAGTCGTACGACACCGCCGAAGGTTTCGAACAGCACCGACGCTGGGACAAGGTGCTCTACGACGCCGGGCTGTCCGTGATCACCTGGCCGGAGAAATACGGGGGCCGCGACGCCAGCCTGCTGCAGTGGGTGGTGTACGAAGAAGAGTACTTCCGCGCCGGGGCTCCCGGCCGCGCCAGCGCCAACGGCACGTCTATGCTGGCGCCGACTCTGTTCGCCCACGGCACCACCGAACAGCTCGACCGCATCCTGCCGAAAATGGCGAGCGGTGAGGAGATCTGGGCGCAGGCCTGGTCGGAACCCGAGTCGGGTAGCGACCTGGCGTCGCTGCGGTCGACGGCCACCAGAACCGACGGCGGCTGGCTGCTCAACGGGCAGAAGATCTGGAGTTCACGCGCGCCGTTCGGGGAACGCGCCTTCGGGCTGTTCCGCTCCGACCCCGAGGCCGAACGCCACCGCGGCCTCACGTACTTCATGTTCGACCTCAAGGCCGACGGCGTCACGGTCCGCCCCATCGCGCAACTCGGCGGTGACACCGGTTTCGGTGAGATCTTCCTCGACGACGTGTTCGTGCCCGACAACGACGTCATCGGCGAGGTGCACGAGGGCTGGCGCGCCGCGATGAGCACGTCGAGCAATGAGCGCGGCATGTCGTTGCGTAGCCCGGCTCGCTTCATTGCCCCCGCCGAACGGCTTGTCGCGCAATGGAAAGAGAACCCCGACCCCGCTTACTCCGACCGCGTGGCCGATGCCTGGATCAAGGCCCAGGCCTACCGCCTGCACACATTCGGCACCGTGACGCGCGTCGCCGCAGGCGGCGAATTGGGCGCCGAGTCGAGTGTGACGAAGGTGTTCTGGTCCGACCTCGACGTCGCCATCCACCAGACCGCCCTGGACATGCGCGGTCCCGACGCCGAGCTCGCCGACAACTGGACCGAAGGGTTGCTGTTCTCGCTCGGCGGCCCGATCTACGCCGGAACCAACGAGATTCAGCGCAACATCATCGCCGAGCGCCTGCTGGGCCTGCCGCGAAAGTAGCCACATGAACTTCGAATTGGACGAACAGCAGCGCGATTTCGCCGCCAGCATCGACGCCGCACTGAGTGCGGCCGACCTGCCGGGCGCGGTTCGCGGGTGGGCCGCCGGGGACACGTCACCGGGCCGCAAGGTGTGGGCGCAGCTGACCGACCTCGGCGTCACGGCGCTTCTGGTGCCGGAGAAGTACGACGGCATCGAGGCTCATCCGGTCGACCTGGTGGTCGCCATCGAGCGACTCGGCCGGTGGTGCGTTCCGGGTCCGGTGGTCGAATCCATCGCGGTCGCGCCGATCCTGCTCGCCGACGACGAGCGTTGCGCCGGCTTGGCTTCCGGCGAGCTGATCGCGACCGTCGCCCTGCCGCCACAGGTGCCGAGGGCTGTCGACGCCGACACCGCGGGGCTCATCCTCGTGGCCGACGATGGTGAAGTACGTGACGGCACCGCAGGAGCCGAGCACGAATCGGTCGACCCGAGCCGAAAGCTGTTCGACGTCAACACGTCAGGCGACGGCAGACCAGCCGACGTGGCCCGCGCCTATGAATTCGGCGTGCTCGCCACCGCGGCCCAGCTGGTGGGCGCGAGCCAGGCGATGCTGGACATGTCGGTCGAATATTCCAAGCAGCGCAGTCAGTTCGGCAAGGTCATCGGCACCTACCAGGCAATCAAGCACAAACTCGCCGACGTGCACATCGCGGTGGAGTTGGCCCGGCCGCTGGTGTACGGCGCGGCCCTGTCGCTTGCCGACGGATCCGCCGACACTGCGCGCGATGTCAGCGCCGCCAAGGCCGCGGCCAGCGACGCCGCACTGCTGGCGGCCCGCTCGGCGCTGCAGACACATGGCGCGATCGGATTCACCCAGGAGCACGACCTGTCGTTGTGGCTGCTGCGTGCGCAGGCGCTGCGCTCGGCGTGGGGGGGTCCCGCTGTCCACCGTCGGCGCGTACTGGAGGCCCTCTGATGAGTGAAGAACGTCAACTGCTGCGGGAGACCGTCGCTGCGCTGGTGGACAAGCACGCGTCGCCCACCGCGGTGCGCGAGGCGATGGATTCCGAACGCGGATACGACGAATCGCTGTGGACGCTGCTGTGCGAGCAGGTCGGTGCGGCGGCGCTTGTGGTGCCCGAGGAGCTGGGCGGCGCGGGCGGTGAGCTTGCCGATGCGGCGGTCGTGCTCGAGGAGCTCGGCAAGGCACTGGTTCCGACTCCCCTGTTGGGGACCACTCTCGCCGAGCTGGCACTACTGGCCGGCGACGAGCCGGACACCGAAGCGCTCGAGGGTATGGCCGAGGGCGCCATCGTCGGCACGGTGGTCTTCGACCCCGACTATGTGATCAACGGCGACATTGCCGACGTGGTGATCGGTGCGGACGGCGCCCGCATGGCCCGGTGGACCGAGTTCACCGCGACGCGCCTGGATGCGATGGACCTGACCCGCCGGCTGGCGCGCGTTGAGGTCCAACAGAGCAATGACATCGGCTCGGATCCGGGACTGGCCGACACCGCTGCGTTGCTGTTGGCCGCCGAGCAGATCGGCGCGGCGTCGCGGTGCCTCGACCTGACTGTGCAGTACACGAAGGACCGGGTGCAGTTCGGCAGGCCCATTGGCAGTTTCCAGGCGCTCAAGCACCGGATGGCCGACATGTACGTCGCGGTTCAGTCCGCGCGTGCGGTCGTCGACGAGGCGATCGCCGCGCCGTCACCGACCTCGGCTGCGCTGGCCCGGTTCTCGGCAAGCGAGGCGTTCACCAACGTCGCCGCCGAAGCCGTCCAGATGCACGGCGGCATCGCGATCACCTGGGAGCACGACATTCAGCTGTATTTCAAGCGCGCGCACGGCAGTGCCCAGTTGCTCGGTGCTCCGCGCGATCATCTGCGCCGCCTCGAATCCGAAGTGTTCTAGCGTTGGCCGTCGAGCTTCCGACGTAGGCTCGCGGCAATGTTGAGCTTCGTCGTGGATCAGAACCTCGGCTTGCCCGCCTGCGACGAGCCGTGGACCACACTTCTCGCCGCGGAGGGGATCTCCGCAGCCGAGAGCACCGACCTCGCCGGCATCGACCGGGCGCTGGCGCAACATCAGCCGGACATCGCCTATGTCCCGGCACCCAGCTTGCACCGCTTGCTCCGAAGCGGTGATCACCATTACCGGGGATTGGCGATCGCAACATCGAAGTTCACCGGTGAGCCCCGCCAGACCAGCGTGCTCGTCGTCCGACGCGACGACCCTGCTAGCGGACTGGACGACCTGGCCGGAGCGCAATGCGGTTACATCAACACTTCATGCACATCGAGCTACTTCGCTCCCGCCATTCTGTTCACCGGCCAGCGGAAACTCGCGATGCATTTCGTTGCGGTTCCCCCCTGGCAGGGACAGATCGATGCCGTTGTCTCCGGGCGAGTTCGGGCGACGATGGTCCTCGAAGATGTATGGAAGACGACACCCGAGAACGCGTCGACAACCAGGATCGTCGCTCGATACGACAACTGTAGGCCTCCGGTCGTCCTCGTCAAAGAAGCAGTCGACAACGCCTCCTGTGCAACGCTTCTCGACGCTTTGCTCACCTGGGTGCCCGACTGGAGCGGCGTGTACGGCGCCCTCAAACCGTTTTACTACGCCGACGTGCACGGGTTCTTCCACGATCTCGACCAGCTGACGGAGTGCCCCCGATGAGCGTCGCACTGCGCGCAGGGATCCCCCCGTTCTACGTCATGGACGTCTGGCTGGCCGCCGCCGAGCGGCAGCGCAGTCACGGCGACCTGGTCAACCTGTCCGCGGGCCAACCGAGCGCGGGCGCTCCCGCAGCCGTGCGGGCAGCGGCCAAGGAGGCACTGGAAACCACCGTCCTCGGCTATACCGTCGCGCTCGGGATCCCGGAGCTGCGCGCAGCAATCGCCCATTCGTACCTGGATCGGCATGGCCTGCAGGTGGATCCGGATGACGTGGTCATCACCACGGGCTCGTCGGGTGGCTTTCTGCTGGCGTTCCTGGCCTGCTTCGACGTCGGTGACCGCGTCGCGATCGCCAGCCCCGGATACCCCTGTTACCGCAACATCCTCTCCGCGCTGGGTTGTGAGGTCGTGGAGATACCCTGCGGCCCCGCGACCCGGTTTCAGCCGACGGTGCAGATGCTCGCGGAACTCGACCCGCCCGTACAGGGTGTCATCGTGGCGAGCCCGGCCAACCCGACAGGCACGGTGATTCCGCCGGACGAACTCGCTGCGATCGCTTCGTGGTGCGCGTCGCGCGGTGTCCGGCTGATCAGCGACGAGGTGTACCACGGGCTGGTCTACGAGGGTGCCCCCGCCGTCAGCTGCGCCTGGGCGACATCACGGGATTCGATTGTGGTGAACAGCTTCTCGAAATACTTCGCGATGACAGGCTGGCGGCTCGGCTGGCTTCTGGTGCCGAAGGAACTGCAGCGAGCGGTCGACCGTCTCACCGGAAACTTCACGATCTGCCCGCCGACACTGCCGCAGTATGCCGCGATCGCGGCGTTCACCCCGGAGTCGATCGCGGAGTCCGACGCGCTGCTGCACCACTACGCCGCCAACCGGCAGATGCTGCTCGACGGCCTGCGCGCCCTCTGCATCGATCGCCTGGCCCCAACCGACGGAGCGTTCTACGTGTACGCCGACGTGTCGCATCTGACATCGGATTCGCTGTCGTTCTGTTCGAAGCTGCTCGCCGACACCGGAGTTGCGATCGCACCGGGCATCGACTTCGACCCGGCCCGCGGTGGATCCTTCGTCCGGTTGTCGTTCGCCGGGCCGGCGGGCGACATCACCGAGGCGCTACGGCGAATCGGCAGCTGGCTGGGTCAACTGCAGCATTAGCATTCCGGTGCACGTCGGCCGGAGTCAAAACGACGGCGACTCCGAGGCGTTCTGTGCCCGTTCGGCTTTGATCCGTTGGGCACGTTCGACCGATCGGGTGTTCTTGCGCATCGGCATCTTCAATCCGCGGTTGTCGGGTGGCGGGCCGGCACCATGCGGTGGGCTGGTGGCCCGCGGCGGCAGCTCGGCTGCCCTGGTGTCCCATCCGGGGAACAGACTTCGAGACCCTGGATACGACGTATATGTACGGCCTGTCGGTGACGTCCAGACCGCGGCGCCGTCTGCTCGCAGTAGATACGACCAGTCACCGACCCAGAAGGTTTTCAGTAGGTGGTGAAGACGGCAGAGGCAAGCCAGATTCGACTGATGCGTTGCCCCGTTCGGATGGGATGTGACGTGGTCGATATCGCAGAACTCCGCTCGCCGATGGCATCCCGGAAAGCGGCAGCGCAGATCCCGGGCGCGGATGCGACGGGCCAGCTTGGCCGATGGCCGATATCCGTGCTCGGGCTGTTCGTCCGGTGCGCCCAGCGGCCGCAGCGTGGCACCGTTGCGCAGCAGCGCGGCCAGCATCGGCGTGGTCAGCACCTCGGGGCCCCCGACTCCGGATATCACTGCGGTGCCCGGGTCCCGTCGGCAGGCCGCGGTGCGGCGGACGGACTCCTGTGTCGCGTGGGTGGCATCGACGGCGGACTGGTCGGCGTAAACATTCACCACCACCGACGATGACGGGGCGGGCTGGGCCGCCCGCGCCGGGCAGGCCGGGGAGCCGCATTCGCACGGTAGGTGGTCGTTGCCGTTCGCAAGCGCCCCGACTGCGTCGCTGCGACGCTCGCCGGACGAACGCGGATCGTCAGGGCACACGGTGGCCACCATCGCGGCGACCTTGCGGTCGAGGACCGCGGCATCGGCGGGCTGCAACTTGCCCCACACCGATGTGGCGCCGTGCTCGTCTTCGTAGGACCCGACTTTGAAATCGCGGCCACGGGTGCGGGCCTGGCTGGCGATCACCGCGTCGGGGTCGTACTGCAGCACCAACGCGTCCACGCCGATGCGCAGATCGTCTTCCGACAGTGGTCCCCACTCGTCCGCCCGTTCGGCCAGCGCCGCGTCGACCAGCGCCCAAACCGCGTCGTCGGCGATCAACCGGGTACGCCAGGTGAGTATCCCGATCACCCGCGCTGAGAGCCGGCCCGCGCCGAACAGGGCACCGACCTTGGGCAGGTGATCGCGCAGGGTTTCGGCGATGCGCATCTGCCCGCAGGCCCTGCCGTGGCTGATGTTCATGGCCGCGGTGACCTCGGCAGCGGCCGAAGCCCACGGATCACACGCCCACAACGCGCGCGGATGATCGTCGTCGCCGACACCGCGGCGCGACATCAGCTCCCCAATCGCCGCCGTGCGCAATGCGCTCGCGGACGCTTCGGCGCGGGTGGCCTCTTCGATGGTGGCCACCAACCCCGCTTCATCCACATCTTCGAACACATGTTCGATGATGCCACACCGGGGCGACACGAATAAACACCTGAATGCTCGGGATAACTCAGCGCCTCTGCGTGACGTACCAGTCCAACAGGTCCGGGTCGTCGACGGCGCTGCGCTCGACCACCTTCGCGGCGTCGGCGCCCTGGAACAGCTTCTTGATCGGCACCTCGAGCTTCTTGCCCGTGCGGGTGTGCGGAACACCTGGCGCAGCGATGATCTCATCGGGTACATGCCGCGGTGAGACCTCTTCGCGGACGGTGTTCTTGATACGGTCGCGCACCTCGTCGGTCAATTCGGCGCCCTCGGTGAGGACCACGAACAGCGGCATCCAGTAACCGCCGTCGGCTTCGTCGACACCGATGATCAAGGCTTCGGCCACCTCGGGCAGCCGTTCGACCGCCTGGTAGATGTCGGCGCTGCCCATCCGGATACCGTGCCGGTTCAACGTCGAGTCCGAGCGGCCGTGCACGATGACGCTGCCGTGATCGGTGATCGTGATCCAGTCCCCGTGCCGCCACACCCCGGGAAACATCTCGAAATACGCTGCGCGGTAACGTGACCCGTCGGGATCGTTCCAGAACCCGACCGGCATCGACGGCATCGGCTTGGTCACCACCAGCTCGCCGACTTCGTTGCGCACCGGCTGTCCGGACTCGTCCCACGAGTCCAGAGCGCATCCGAGATACGGCGCCGACAGCTCGCCCGGCCACACCGGAACCGTGCGGACCCCGCCGATGAAAGCGGACACCACGTCGGTGCCGCCACTGATCGAGGACACCTGCACGTGCTCACCGACGTTGTCGCGCAACCACAGTGACGACGACGGGGGCAATGACGAGCCGGTGATGCCGACCGTGCGCAGCGCCGACAGGTCATGCTCCTTGCGCGGCACCGCGCCGGCCTTCGCGCAGCCCAACACATAGCCCGGGCTCGTCCCCAGCACCGTCGCCTTGACGCGCGCCGCGATCTCCCAGAGCACATCCGGACGCGGTGCATTGGGACTACCGTCGTAGCAGACGACCGTCGACCCGACCAGCAGGCCCGCCACCTGGAAGTTCCACATCATCCAGCTGGGACTGGTGTACCAGAAGAAGATGTCGTCCGGCCCGATATCGGACTGCAGGCTCACGGCTTTGAGGTGTTCGACCAGCACACCGCCGTGGCCGTGAATGATGCCCTTGGGCAGCCCGGTGGTGCCCGAGGAGAACAGTATCCACAGCGGGTGGGCGAAGTCGACCGGCGTCGTGGTCAACTCCTTGCTACTGCTGCCCGCCATGTCGGGCGCCATCACCGTCGCACGCAGCGTAGGTAATCCCTTCTGCAGCGCGGTGATTTCGGCGGCCTTATCGTGGAACTTCCCGCCGTACGTATAGCCGTCGGTGGTCACCAACACGGTGGGTTCGAGCTGACCGAGACGGTCGAGTGCGGCCTTGGCCGAATAATCCTGGCCGCACGCACTCCAGATCGCGCCGATGCTGGCCGTCGCCAGGAACGCAATCACGGCCTCGGGAATGTTGGGCAGATATCCGACGACCCGGTCGCCGGCGCGCACACCGAGGTCGCGCAGCGTCTGGGCGAATGCCGCCGCGCGTCCCAACAACTCGGCCCATGACACCTCGACGGGATCCCCACCCTCGCGCAGGTACAGGATGGCGGGCCGGTCCGACCGGGCGTTGCGAATCACCTGATCCACATAATTGAGCTGCACGCCCGAAAACCACTGCGCTCCAGGCATTTCAGCAGAGGTGAGCACCAGCTCCGGGCGTTCACCGAGGTCGAAGTAGTCCCACAACGCGGCCCAGAACTCATCGGGCTCGTCGGTCGACCACTGCCACAGCGACTCGTAGTCGGGGTGATTTCGGCCGGTGCGGCGCTGCACGAATTGTGCGAAGTCGGTGACGCGCGCTCCGGCCACATCCTCCTCGGTGGGTGTCCATTGCGGAGTGGCGGTCATCGGGCGCTCCATCCGCCGTCCATCGTGTACGACGCTCCGGTCACCATCACCGCGGCCGGCGAGGCCAGCCAGGTGACCAGGGAGGCAACCTCCTCGGGTTCGACAAGTCGCTTGATCGCGCTCTCCTTCAACAGAATGTCGGCGACCACCTTATCCTCGTCGATCCCGTGGGTGCGGGCCTGATCGGCGATCTGCTTGGTCACCAGCGGGGTCCGCACATAGCCCGGGTCGACACAGTTGCTTGTGACGCCGTGCGGCCCGCCCTCCAGAGCCGTCACCTTCGAAAGCCCCTCCAAACCGTGCTTGGCGGTGACGTAGCCGCTCTTGAACTCCGAGGCGCGTAGACCGTGCACCGAGGAGATGTTGATGACGCGCCCGAACTCCTGCTCGTACATGTGTGGCAACGCCGCGCGGATCAGCAGGAACGGCGCTTCCAGCATCAACGCCAGAATGAAGCGGAAGCGCTCTGGCGGAAACTCGTGGATCGGGCTGACATGCTGCACCCCGGCGTTGTTGACCAAAATATCGATCTGCAGCCGAAGGTCCTCGAGCGCCGCCACCTCGGAAAGGTCCACCGCCCATGGCTTTCCACCGATCTCGTCGGCAACCTCCTTGGCACCGGCCTCGTCGAGATCCGCGACGGTGACCGAAGCGCCTCGCTCGGCCAGCGCACGCGCGCAAGCCGCACCGATCCCGCTTGCGCCACCGGTGACCAGCGCGGTGCGCCCGTCGAGATCGCTCATATGACACCGGTCTTGGCGAGTTGCTCGCGATCGGCGGCGTCGACCGTCTCCAGATCGAGGCCCTTGGTCTCCCGGTTGAACAACGCGGCCACCAGGGTGATCACCGAGGCGCCTGCGAGATAGAGAGCAATGGGCACCGCCGAGTCGAACTTGTCGAGCAGCCAGGTGGCGATGGCAGGCGCGAGCGATCCGGCGACGATCGATGTCACCTGATAGCCAAGGGAGACACCGGAATACCGCATACGGGTCGGGAACATCTCTGCCATGATCGCCGGCTGCGGTGAGTACATCAGCGCGTGGATGACGAGTCCGAGGATGATGGCGGCCATGATCAACCCATAGGAACCGGTGTTCATCATCGGGAACGCGAAGAAGCCCCACGTGCCTCCGAGGATCGCCCCGACGATATACACCGGCCGCCTACCGAACCGATCAGACAAGCGCCCCACTTGGGGGATCACCACGAAGTGCACGGCGTGCGCGACCAGCAACCACCAGAGGATGTCGCTGGTGTCGGCGCCGACGTGCGTCTTGAGGTACACGATCGAGAAGGTGACCACTAGGTAGTACATGATGTTCTCGGCGAACCGCAGGCCCATCGCGGTGAAAACTCCACGCGGATAACGCTTCAGCACCTCGACCACGCCGTACGAGACGGCCTTGGCGCGCTCGACCTCCTCTTGTGCGGCTACGAAGATCGGGGCGTCGGTGACCTTGGTCCGGATGTAGTACCCGATCAGCACCACCACGGCCGACAGCCAGAACGCGACCCGCCATCCCCAGGACAGGAACGCCGTCTCCGGCAGCGCGGCGGTCAGCACCAGGAGGACGACGGTGGCGAGCATATTGCCCACCGGCACCGCCGCCTGCGGCCAGCTGGCCCAGAAGCCGCGCTTGTCGTTGGGGCTGTGCTCGGCGACGAGCAGGACCGCTCCGCCCCATTCGCCTCCGACCGCGAAGCCCTGCATGAACCGCAGGACCACCAGCAGGATCGGCGCCCACACGCCGATTTGCGCGTAGGTCGGCAGGCAGCCCATGAGGAAGGTGACGGCACCGACGAGCAGGATCGCGAACTGCAGCAGCTTCTTGCGTCCGTACTTGTCGCCGAAGTGCCCGAAGACGATGCCGCCCAGCGGCCGTGCCACGAATCCGACTGCGTAGGTCAACAGTGCGGCGATCAGGCCGCTGGCCTCACTGGTGCCTTCTGCGAAGAACACCTTGTTGAACACCAGGGTGGCGGCGGTGGCGTAGAGGAAGAATTCGTACCACTCGACGACGGTGCCTGCCATCGAGGCGACCACGACGCGTTTGAGCCCGGTGGGGACCGGCGCGGCGCCGCTGTCGGCGTTGGTGACACCCATCGCACACTCCTTCGGGTTGTGATGGCAGACAAGTCGCCTGTGAGTATTCACGCAGATACGCCCCCGGGCAATGGCGAAAGGCGCAGGGAGTATCTGCAAAAATGCACACATGACCCAGCCATCGGCTCGGCGACGACCGAGCGCCGATGACCTCCTGGTGCTGCTGGCCGTCGGCCGATCGGGGCGGTACAACGCGGCCGCCGAGGAACTCGGCCTCAACCACACCACGATCTCCAGGCGCATCGCCGCGCTCGAAGAGTCGGTGGGCGGACGGGTGCTGGCCCGCGGCGCGGGCGGATGGGAACTCACCGAACTCGGACGCGACGCCCTGGCCGCCGCGGAGACCATCGAGTCGGCCGTGCGATCACTTGCCGTCGATCCCGCCGGCGAGCGCGCGCTCGAGGGCGTCGTCCGGATCTCGGCCACCGACGGCTTCTCCGCCTACATCGCGGCACCCGCTGCCGCGCGCGTTCAGCGGCAGCATCCGAATGTGGCGGTCGAGATCGTCGCCGCCACCCGCCGTGCGACCCAGCAGAGGTCCGGGCTGGACGTCGAGGTGGTCGTCGGCGAACCCCGTGTCCATCGGGCCAGGGCGATCCGGCTCGGCGACTACTGCCTCGGCCTCTACGGGTCCCGCGACTACCTGGCCGAGCACGGTACGCCGAGGACCGTAGCCGATCTGAGCCGTTATCCGCTGGTGTACTTCATCGACTCGATGTTGCAGGTCGACGACCTCGATGCGGCGACGAGCTTCGCGCCCGCGATGCGCGAATCCGTCACGTCCACGAACGTTTTCGTCCACGTCGAGGCGACCCGCGCGGCCGCGGGCCTCGGGCTGCTGCCCTGCTTCATGGCCGACCGCCACGCCGATCTCGTACGCGTCCTGCGCACCGAGGTTTCGGTGCGGCTGACGTACTGGCTCGTCACCCGAGGAGAAACACTGCGGCGGCCGGAGGTGGCGGCCGTCGTCGACGCTATTCGCGATCGGATGGACGACCAGCACGACGTGTTACTCGGCAAGGGCTAACGTCGTCGGTATGCCGTTCATCGACCACCCGAAGGGTCGGGCCTACTACCGCCACTGGGCGTCGCCGCAGCCCCGCGCGGCGGTGATCTTCCTGCACGGCTTCGGCGAGCACACCGGTCTCTACCACCGTTACGGCTTCGCACTCAACGCCGCGGGCTTCGACCTCTGGGCGGTAGACCAGTTCGGCCACGGGCTCAGCCCGGGCACCCGCGGTGACTTCGGATCGACCGAGGACAGCTCCTCACTGGCCGACGACCTGATCTCGCTCGCCGAAAGCGCCACTCCCGGAATATCGTTGATCGCACAAGGACATTCGTTCGGCTCGATCGTCACGCTGTTCCGGTTGCTCGACCAGCCCGACCGTTACGCCGGCGGTATCGTCTCCGGCGCTCCGCTGGTACCGACGGCGGCGATGCTCGACAACGACACCTCACTGGCCCTCGAGTCGAGTTGGCTGTCCGAGGACCCGTTCTACCTCGACCTGCTGGCGAACGATCCATTGACGTTCGTCGACGCCGACGGTGTGGCGCTGGTGCGGGAGCTCGACCGGGCCTGGGACCGGTTCGGCGCGGTGCTGCCGAAGCTGACGGTGCCGACACTGGCCGTGCACGGTTCAAACGACCCCCTCGCCCAGGTCGGGGCGGTACGTGCCTACGCCGAGCAGATCGACGCGCTGCGCCTCGCCGAGTTCGAGGGGGCTCGTCACGACATTCTGAACGAGACCATGCACCAAGAGGTCGCGGCCGCGATCGTCGACTTCATCGACGGGTTGTTGTAGCGCGCCTACAACCAGGTGTCGTCGGTGGTCGCGGTGAGGAAGGCCTCGAGATCGTCACGCCATTGGGCGGGCGTGTTCTTCTCCGGCTCGATACCGGTGTACTGCCCGCGGTAGAAAAGCAGCGGCCGCGGCTTGCGGTGCGGGACGTCCGACAGCGAATGCACGGCGCCGAATACGACGTAGTGGTCGCCTCCGTCGTGCACCGAATGCACCGAGCAGTCGATGTGAGCGAGCGTGCCTTCGATGACCGGCGAGCCGAGTTTGGACTGATACCACTCGATTTCGGCGAACTTGTCGGGTTCCTTCGAGCCGAACCGCGCCGAAACGTCCTTTTGATTCTCGTGCAGCACGTTCACGCAGAAATTACCGCTGGTCTCGATCGCCTGCCACGACCGCGACATCTTCGTCGGGCAGAACAGCACCAGCGGTGGATCCAGGCTCAGCGCGGCGAACGACTGGCACGCGAACCCGACCGGCACGCCGTCGTGGATCGTCGTGATCACCGTGATGCCCGTACAGAACTGTCCGAGCACGCTGCGGAATGTGCGCGGATCGATCGGTTCGGCCGCCATTATCGAGTGATCTTCACCGTCACTTGAAGCCGACGCTGAAGTCGTGGCCCCATAGGCTGACCGCGGTACTTTCCCGCGCGACCCAGTCTTCATTCTCGACTTGCAAACCCTCACAACCGAACTCGACGTCAAAGCCGCCCGGCGTCTTCATGTAGAACGACAGCATCTTGTCGTTGACGTGGCGACCCAGCGTCGCCGACATCGGCACCTTGCGCCGCAACGCGCGGTCCAGACAGAGCCCGACATCGTCGGCGCTTTCGACCTCGACCATCAGGTGAACGATGCCGCTCGGCGTCTCACCCGGCATGAACGCCAGGCTGTGGTGGCGCGGGTTGACCCCGAGGAAGCGCAGCCACGCGGGCGCGCCGTCGGCGGGCCGTCCGACGAGCTGGGGTGGTAGCCGCATCGAGTCACGCAGGTAGAACCCCAGCACGTCCCGGTAGAAGTGCAGCGTCTCGGCGTCGTCACGGGTGGTAAGCACCACGTGGCCCAGGCCCTGCTGCTCGGTGACGAACTTGTGGCCGTACGGGCTGACGACGCGACGGTGCTCGAGCGCGACACCGTGGAAGACCTCGAGCGTGTTACCGGACGGGTCGTCGAAACGGATCATCTCGTCGACGCGGCGTTCGGCCAACTCGGCAGCCGAGGCCTCCTTGTACGGTACGCCTTCGATGTCGAGGCGGTTCCGGATGTCCTGCAGCTCAGTGGCGTTGGCGGTTTCCCAGCCGGACTGCAGCAACCGGTCGTGTTCTCCTGGCACGATCACCAGCCGGGCCGGGAACTCGTCCATCCGCAGATAGAGCGCACCGTCGGTCTGGCCGGAGCCCTCTACCATGCCGAGTACCTTCAGGCCGTACTCGCGCCACGCCGCGACGTCGGTGGCCTCGATCCGAAGGTAGCCAAGCGATTTGATGGTCATCGCGCAACCTCCTTGGGTTTGACCGTCAGAAAGTCGATGGTGAGCTTGTTGAATTCGTCGAACTTCTCCAGCTGAGCCCAGTGTCCGCACTGCCCGAAGACATGCAGCTGAACCCGCGGAATCTGTTTGAGCGCCACCAGCGCGCCGTCGAGCGGGTTGACGCGATCTTCGCGACCCCAGATCAACAGCACCGGTTGACGCAGCTTGTACACCTCGCGCCACATCATGCCGAGCTCGAAGTCCGCACCCGCGAACGACATTCCCATCGCCTTGGCCGCGGCCAGCGACTCGGGCCGGCTGGCGATCTCGAACCGCTCGTCGATCAGTTCGGGAGTAATCAGGTTCTGGTCGTGAACCATGATGCGCAGGAACTTCTCCATGTTCTCGCGCGTGGGCTCGGCGGTGAACTTGCCCAGCAGCTTGACGCCCTCGGTGGGATCGGGCGCAAAGAGGTTGACCGACAGCCCGCCGGGGCCCATCAGCACCAGCCGGCCCGCCCGCTTGGGGTTGTCGAGCGCGAACCGCACCGCGGTCCCGCCACCGAGCGAGTTACCAACCAGCGCAGCACGTTCGATGCCCAGGTGGTCGAACAGCCCGAGCACCGCGTTCGCGCTGTAGCGGTTGTACTGCTCGTGTTCGGTGTGCTTGTCCGAGTGACCGTAACCGGGCTGGTCAATGGCGATGACGTGAAAGTGCCTGGCCAGCACCGCGATGTTCTTGGAGAAGTTCGACCAACTCGACGCTCCCGGCCCGCCGCCGTGCAGCAACACCACCGTCTCGGAGTGGCCGACACCGGCCTCGTGGTAGTGCAGCCGCATGTCTCGTTCACCGGCGCGGACCTGCGCGTACCGAGACGTCGATTCGAAGGTGACCTCGACCTGCTGCTCGGTCTCCTGGATGTATGAGGTCATCTGGCCTTCCGTTAAACCATCGTGTCTTGCGGCGGCAGCCCGAATTCGTTGTTGCCAAAGATCAGGTAGGCGCGTTCGGGATCGTTGGCGGCATGCACACGCCCGGCATGGGCGTCGCGCCAGAACCGTTGCACCGGTGCGTCGTTACTGAGCGCGGTGGCGCCGGAGGCCTCGAACAGGCGGTCGATCGAGGCGATCGCGCGGCCGGTCGCGCGGACCTGGTCGCGGCGGGCGCGGGCGCGCAACTCGAACGGGATCTCCTCGCCCGCTTTCAGCAGGGCGTACTCGTCGCCGACATTGCCGATCAGCTGGCGCCAGGCCGCGTCGATATCACTGGCGGCCTCCGCGATGCGGATCTTCGCGAACGGGTCGTCCTTGGCCTTCTCCCCCGCGAACGCCGCGCGTACACGCTTGCCCTGATGTTCAACGTGCGCGTCGTACGCGCCGTACGCCATACCGACGATCGGAGCGGAGATGGTGGTGGGATGCACTGTGCCCCAGGGCATCTTGTAGACCGGGGCGGTGTTGGTCTGGAGTCCGCCCGCGGTGCGATCGTTCATCGCCTTGTAGGACAGGAAGCGGTGCCGCGGCACGAACACGTCTTTGACCTTGAGTGTGTTGCTTCCGGTTCCCTTGAGGCCGACCACATGCCAGACGTCGTCGATCTCGTATTCGGAGCGCGGGATCAAGAAGCTCCCGAAGTCGACCGGCTTGCCGTCCTTGATCACCGGACCGCCGACGAACGTCCACGTGGCGTGGTCACAACCGGACGACCAGTTCCACGAGCCGTTGACGATGTAACCGCCGTCGACGACGGTGCCCGCACCCATCGGGGCATACGACGAGGAGATCCGCACGGCCGGGTCCTCGCCCCATACCTCCTCCTGCGCCTTCTGGTCGAACAGCGCGAGGTGCCAGTTGTGGACGCCGATGATCGAACTGACCCAACCGGTCGAACCGCAGGCGCTGGCCAGGCGGCGCACCGCCTCGTAGAAGAGCGTCGGATCGCACTGCATCCCGCCCCACTGCTCGGGCTGAAGCAGCTTGAAGAAGCCGACCTCGTTCAGTTCGTTGACGGTGTCGTCGGGGAGGCGGCGCAGGTCTTCGGTCGCCTGTGCGCGTTTGGCGATCAGCGGCCGGAGGTCGTCGATCCCGGCTAGGACCGACTGCACGTCACGCTGTTCAATGGACGTCACTGATGTGCCTCCCGATAGGACGGACTGCGATGAGCACGCACGCGAAGCGCGAACCGCTTAGCCGTCAGATTAGAACACGTTACGATTCATGTCGAGTAGGGCATACCTGTAGTACCTGGACCTGCACACATGCATTTCTGTAACCTGTTCTAGTTATTGCCCTGGATCGCAGGGCCGGCGGACGTGAGAGGTGGACGCGAAAGTGACCGACGAGCCACTCGGCAGCCACGTGCTCGAGTTGGAACTTGCCGATGTCGTCACCGAGACCGACGATGCGCGCTCGCTGGTGTTCAGCGTGCCCTCCGGTGCCGATATCCCCGCCGAACGGTTGCGATACGCGCCGGGGCAGTTCCTGACCCTGCGCGTGCCCAGCGACCGGACGGGTTCGGTGGCGCGGTGCTACTCGTTGTGCAGTTCCCCGTTCACCGACGACCGGCTGACCGTCACCGTCAAGCGCACCGCCGACGGGTACGCATCGAATTGGTTGTGCGACCACGCGCACGCCGGCATGAAGATCCACGTGCTCGCGCCTTCGGGCACGTTCGTGCCCAAGACGCTGGACACCGACTTCCTGCTGCTGGCCGCGGGTTCCGGGATCACGCCGATGATGTCGATCTGCAAGTCGGCGCTGGCCGAGGGCAGCGGCAAGGTCGTGCTCGTCTATGCCAACCGCGACGAGAAGTCGGTGATCTTCGGCTCGGCGCTGCGTGAGCTGAGTGAGAAGTACCCCGAGCGGTTGGTCGTCGTGCACTGGCTGGAAACGGTGCAGGGTTTGCCGAGCGCGGCGGCGCTGGCCGCTTTGACCGCTCCCTACACGAGCCACGACGCCTACATCTGTGGCCCCGGGCCGTTCATGGCCGCGGCAGAGGAGGCGGTCAAGGGCGCAGGACTGCCCGCCGAACGGGTGCACATCGAGGTGTTCAAGTCGCTGGACTCCGACCCATTCGCGTCGGTGGTCATCGAGGAGGACGAGAGCGACGAGGGGCCGGCCACGGCGATCGTCACGCTCGACGGCGAAACCCACGAGGTGCGCTGGCCTCGCAACGCCAAACTGCTCGACGTGCTGCTGGACAAGGGACTCGACGCGCCGTTCTCCTGCCGCGAGGGCCATTGCGGCGCGTGCGCCGTGCTGAAGAAGAGCGGCGACGTCGAGATGGACGTCAATGACGTCCTCGAGCAGTCCGACCTCGATGAGGGTCTGATCCTGGGCTGCCAGGCCCTACCCCGCTCGGATTCGGTCGAAGTCACCTATGACGAATAGCGCGCGGGCTAGCATTCGCCGCACGTGGAAGGGGAGCAATGTGACGAACCGGTTGACCGGCGTCGCTGCGGCGATCTCGGCGGTGCTGCTGGCGCTGACGCTCATGGCACCCACCCCGACGGCGGCCGCGGCCGTCGACACCGCGGACTCGTCGATCCCGGTCGACCCCGGCACCAACCTCGAGATGCACGCGACCGCGAACTGCATCGCGGCCGAGGCCAAGTGCTTGTTCGACGCCAGGGCCAATCTGCGCCGCGGCCCGGACGTTCTCGGCTTCCCCGGCGACCTGTGGGCCCGCCAGACCACCACGCTGCGCACCATGGACCGGGGCGTGTACGTCGGAAACTTCAACTTCGACGCCCCGAACACCCGGTCGTTCAAATCGCTCACCGACGTGGAGTTCACGACCATCTACTTCGGGGGCGGACCGCCCGAGAAGTTCCAGCTCCGCGGGATCGCCTGGCCGGTCGATCAGCGCACGGGAGCGCCGCGCACCGACGTTCCCTTGATCGTGTGCTCGCACATCCAGGTGGTCTACAGCGGGGTCAACATCACCTCGCCGGACGCGTGCGCGCAGGCCTCGTTCAGTTAGCGGGGTAGGCCCAGAAGCCGTTCACCCGCGAGGGTGAGCAGGATCTGCTCGGTGCCGCCCGCGATGGTCAGGCAGCGCGTGTTGAGGAAGTCGAACACCGTCGAGTTCTCGACCACGCCGCCACCTTCGGACAGTTCCATCCGCAGTTCGGCCAGCGCCTGCCGGTAGCGCACGCCGATCAGCTTGCGCGCGCTGGCCTGCGGGCCCGGATCCTGCCCTCCCACAGCGAGTTCGGCGATCTTCTGATCCAGCAGTGAGCCGACCTGAGCCGCCACGATCAACGAACCCAAGCGGTCCTGACCGGCCACGTCGAAGTCCAGCGTGGCGACCTGCTTGAGCAACTCCTCCATCGGGTTGCCGAGCGCGGTGCCGTGAGCCATCGCGACCCGCTCGTTGGCCAGCGTGGTGCGGGCCAGCCGCCATCCGTCGTTGACCTGACCGACGACCATCTCGTCGGGCACGAACACCTCGTCGAAGAACACCTCGTTGAACAGGTTGTCGCCGGTGATCTCGCGCAGCGGGCGGATGTCGATGCCCGGCGACTTCATGTCGACCAGAAAGTACGTGATCCCCTTGTGTTTCGGCGCGTCCGGGTCGGTGCGCGCCAGGCAGACGCCCCACGCGGCCTTGTGCGCCGCGGAGGTCCACACCTTCTGGCCGGTCAAATTCCAACCCGGGCCCTTTGCGCCGCCCGCGGTCGCGCCGTCGACGCGTACGGCTTTGGTGCGCAGCGCGGCCAGATCCGATCCGGCGCCCGGCTCGGAGAACAGCTGACACCACAGCAGTTCGCCGCGCAGCGTCGCGGGGACGAACTGTTCGATCTGTTCGGGGGTGCCGTGTTCGAGAATCGTTGGCGCAGCCCACCATCCGATCACCAGGTCGGGCCGGGTGACACCGGCGGCCGCCAACTCCTGGTCGATCAGCAGCTGTTCGGCGGGCCCGGCCCCGCGGCCGTATGGCTTGGGCCAGTGCGGCGCCTGCAGGCCCGCGTCGGCGAGTGCGGCCTGCTGCTTCTCGACGGGCAGGGCAGCGACTTCCGCGACGGCAGCGGCAATCTCGGGTCGCAGACCCTCAACCGATTCGAGGTCGATACGCAGATCCCGGCGCACACCCTGTTGCGTCAACGCCGCGACCCGGCGCAGCCAGCGCGGCGCTCCGCCGAGGAAGTGCGAAATGCCGTAGGCGCGGCGCAGATACAGATGCGCGTCGTGCTCCCAGGTGATCCCGATGCCGCCCAGCACCTGGATGCAGTCCTTGGCGTTGGCCTTGGCGGCCTCGATTCCGACCGCAGCCGCCACCGCAGCGGCGATCGAGAGCTGGTTCTCGTCGCCTTCCAAAACGGCTCTAGCCGCATCCATGGCGGCCACCGAGGCCTGCTCGGACCGCAGAAGCATCTCCGCGCACATGTGCTTGATGGCCTGGAAGCTGCCGATGGGCTTGCCGAACTGCTCGCGCACCTTCGCGTACTCGGTCGCGGTCTGCAGCGCCCAGCGGGCCAGACCCGCGGCCTCGGCCGCCATCACGGCCGCGGCGACGTCGATCACTCGCTGCGCCGGAGCGCTGACCGCCTCGGCAGGCGCGGACTCGAGAACGACCCGCCCAAGCGGCCGGGAGAAGTCGGTGGCCTTCAGCGGCTCGACGGTCACGCCGTCCGCGCCGGCATCGACCGTGACGAAGACGTCGCCCGCCGGCAGCAGCAGCACCCCCGCCTGATCGGCGCCGAGCACGTAGTCCGCGGTGCCCGAGGCGCGGCCGTCGGCGAAGCGCAGGTCGGCCGTCAACGCCGCCCCGGCAACCCGCTCACCCGAAGCCAGCGCCTGCAGCACTTCCGGCGATTCGAGCACGAGCGTGGCCAGTGCGGTCGTCGCTACCGGGCCGGGCACCAGCGAGGCCGCCGCCTCGTCGACCATCGCGCACAGGTCGTCGACCGTGCCGTCGGCGCCGCCGTGCGCCTCCGGTAACGCCACCCCGAAGATCCCCAGTTCGGCGATCCCCGCATAGGCCCGGCGCCAGGCGTCCGCCTGCCCCTGCTCGACGTCTCGCGCGGCGGTGACGACGTCAGAAGCTGTTGCCCAGTCACGCACCAGCTCCCTTACGGCTGCCTGGTCGTCGGCAATGGTCCCCGGGGATGCGAGCGACACCGTCCACTCCTAGCTATTGGGTGAGAAGGCGGTGCTCCTCACTAGAACGTGTTCTAATAGTGCCAGCGACCGACCGTCAAGTCGACCGCCATTACAGCAGGACACATCGGTGCCATCGGCGACATCGGGGTGAGAAAAAGTGCATCGGCATGCGTATCGTTTCCAACGAGAACGCGTAACGAAGGAGAAGCCCGCCGCATGTCCGGCCCGTCCCAGCCAGCAGCCGCCAACCCGGGCTCGGGGTCGGAATCTCGACCACGTCAGGTGATGAACGTCGCGGTCCTGTCCGAGTCAGAGCTCGGCTCAGAAGCCCAGCGCGAGCGCCGCAAGCGCATCCTGGACGCGACGCTGGCCATCGCCTCCAAGGGCGGCTACGAAGCCGTCCAGATGCGGGCCGTTGCCGAACGGGCCGATGTCGCGGTCGGCACCCTCTACCGGTACTTCCCGTCCAAGGTGCACCTGCTGGTGTCCGCACTGGGTCGCGAGTTCGAGCGCATCGACGCCAAGACCGACCGCGCCTCGCTGGCCGGTGGCACGCCGTATCAGCGGCTGAACATCATGGTGGGCAAGCTCAACCGCGCGATGCAGCGCAATCCGTTGTTGACCGAGGCGATGACGCGAGCGTTCGTGTTCGCCGACGCGTCGGCGGCCGGTGAGGTCGACCACGTCGGCAAGCTGATGGACTCGATGTTCGCCCGCGCCATGAGCGACGGTGAGCCCACCGAGGACCAGTACCACATCGCGCGCGTCATCTCCGATGTCTGGCTGTCCAACCTGCTCGCCTGGCTGACCAGGCGGGCCTCGGCAACCGACGTCAGCAAGCGATTGGACCTCGCGGTGCGGCTGCTGATCGGCGACGGAGAGCACCCCAAGATCTGATTCGGAGGGCAGGAGCGTAGCGACCCGGGATGATGGTCTAGTGCTTCCAGCCGATCTGCAGCGCGCGCTCACTTCGGCTGCTGCGGCGCCACGGCTGCTGATCACCTCCGATTTCGACGGCACGCTGGCGCCGATCGTCAGTAATCCGGGCGACGCCCGGCCACTCGCCGAGGCCGCGGACGCATTGGTCGCGCTCGCCGACCTGCCCGACACGGCTTCCGCACTGATCTCCGGACGCGCGCTCGAGGTGCTGCGCGAGTTGTCGGGGATGCCGCCTGCGGTGCATCTCGTCGGCAGCCACGGTGCCGAGTTCGACACGGGCTTCACGCACGAGGTCGACGACGTTGCGCTGCAGCGCATCACGTCGGAGCTGCTAAAGATCGCCTCGGGTAAGCCGGGTGTCACGGTCGAGACCAAACCGGCCAGCGTCGCGCTGCACGTGCGCAACGCCTCGGCAGACGACGGCGCGGCCGCGCTCGCCGCGGCTCGCGAGGCGTCGACCGACTGGGATGCCCAGCTGACCGAAGGCAAGGAAGTGCTGGAGTTCGCGGTGATCCAGACGGATAAGGGCGAGGCGATCGACATCCTGCGAGAGCAGGAGAACGCGAACGCCGTGGTGTTCTTCGGCGACGACGTCACCGATGAGAAGGCGTTCCGTCGTCTTCGCGGTGACGACGTCGGAGTGAAGATCGGGCCGGGTGACACGTTGGCGGCCTATCGCGTCGAATCGCCGCAAGACGTTGCGGCAGCGTTGGTTTACCTGCTCGACGCGCGCCGCTCGCAATCGGGTTGACGTGCTGACCGACGCCGAGATCGCCGAGCGGACCGCTTCCGCAGTCGCCGCGGCCGTTGCCGCCGGGGCCGACCTCGGCCTGCGCAGCGACGATCCCCGCGTGCTCTACGACGTGTTCTCCGTGATCGTCCACCTTCATCCCGAGCCGGTCGTCGTCCGGGTGCCCACGGTCCTGCCGCCGTCGTACACCCGAAATCCGGATGTGCAGACCAGACAACAGCGCGCAGAGCTCGCCGTCACCAGATGGCTCGCCGAGCGCGGGCATCCGGTAGTGGCACCGACCCCACTGGTTCCCGCCGAACCTGTTCGCCGCGACGGGTTTTCGATGACATTCTGGCAGTTCGTCGAGCAGGTCCCCGATACGAACCCGGATTTGAGTCACCGCATGGAGCAGACCGCGCAGCTACACGCCGCGTTGCGCGACTACGACGGGGAGCTGGATTTCTGGGCGCCGTTCGGCTCCTACATACCGGAGGGGCTGGCGGCGTTGAGGAACCTGCCCGACCTCATTCCGACATCCGATCTCGAACGGGCGCAACGCGAATGGGATGTCATCGGCCCAGCGTTGACCTCGCGCGCGGCCTTTCAGTCCGCGTTCCCCGGCGTCGGCGTTCAGCCCATTCACGGTGACGCGCCATACCACAACATGATCACCACACCGGACGGCGAGATGTGGTCGGACTTCGAACTCGTGACGCTCGGTGCGGTCGAATCGGACCTCGCGATGGTGGGCGCCGACGCCCTCGCCGCCTACGACGCGGCGGCGGTCTCCATAGGGTTGCGCCCGACCGATGAACGTGTTCTGCGGATCACCGAGGCGGCCGGCAGGCTCGCGATGGTCGCGGCGCTGGCGATGGCTCCCGAGCTGCCGGTGCTCACGTCGGGTATCGCACCGATGGTCCAGCAGTGGCGGGCATCCCCGCCGGTCACCGCGCTCTAGGCGGGCGGTCCCGCCGTGCGGCCCCGGACCAGCTCGGTGTCGAGGACTTCCACGACCGGCAGACCCGATCGTGGCGGGTGGTGCAGCAGCCGTCCCGCCCGGCGACCCTTCTCGATGCTGGGCTGTGCGACGGTGGCCAGACCGCGCCGCAGCGCCTCTGGCACTCCGTCGAATCCGGTGACCGTCATCTCGCCGGGAACGTAGATGCCTCGCGCCCGTAGGTAATCCATCGCCGAGAGGGCCAGTACGTCCGCAGTGCACATCAATGCGGTGAGCCGGGGATTGGCGGTCAAGGCGACTGCCGCGGCCGCCCCGCCCGACGTCGGCAGGTGCTCGTAGCTCTCCACCACGGTCAGCGATTCCGGGTCGAGCCCGGCTGCACTCATCGCGTCACGAACCCCTGCGATGCGCTCGCGCTGTACGTGAAAATGCGGAGTCTGCAGTCGTTGCGGGTCGGCCACCGTGGGCCCTGCCCCGCCCTTCGGCCGATCCCGGCCCAGCCGCATCGTCAGCAGGCCGATCTCCCGATGACCCAGCTGCACAACGTGTTCGGCGAGTTGGCGCATGGCGCCACGGTCGTCGATGGACACGCGCGAGGCACCGGGTACGTCCTTGGGCTGGTCGATCACCACCATCGGGAGGTGCCGCTGCTGGACGGTCGCGAGATACGGGTCGTCGTCGGAGGCCGAATAGACTGCGAAACCGTCCACCCCGGCAGCGAGGATCGCCGCCGTCCCGTCGCTGACGCTGCGGTTGGGGCCGATCGCGACGAGCAGCAGTCCCTGCCCGGCCTCTTCACACGACTCGGCCAAGCCGGCCACGAAGTCGAGTGCGGCTGGATCGCTGAAGGAATAGTTGAGCGGTTCGGTGATCATCAGACCGACCGCACCGGCCTTGCGGGTGCGCAGCGAACGCGCCACCGGGTCGGGGCCGGGGTATCCCAGCCGCTTCGCGGTGGCCAGTACGCGATCGCGGAGTTCGGCCGACAACTGGTCGGGCCGGTTGTAGGCGTTGGAGATCGTGGTGCGGGAGACCTTCAGTTCGGCGGCCAGAGAAGCCAGCGTGGCACGCCGTCGCGGCGTGGGACTCCTCGGCATGCTCCGTGAGGGTAGCCGACCGCGGCTCAAGCTCAGGTGACCAGCACCTGATCGGCGGTTCGTCGCAGCCCGCGCTGCCCGGCCCACACCACCGCCCAGACGCTGCACGCGATCGTCACGATCACGAAGCTGGGCGGTGCGTTGAACATCGCCGAGAGCCCAAGACCCACCCACACCGCTGCGAGGCTGAACGCCGTGGACAGGGCGATCGCCTTGCCCGGTCGCGGTGTCAGCATGATCGCCGCCGCAGCGGGACTGACCACGAGCGCGAACAGCAGCAGCGTGCCGACTGCCTGCACGGCCATCGTCACCGCCAGGCCGAGCAGCGCCATGAACGCCACCGAAAGCGCGCGCACCGGCACTCCCCTGGCGTCGGCCACCTGGGCGTTGACGGACGTGAACAGCAGCGGCCGGTAGATCAGCGCTATGCACACCGCCAGCACCGCCACCAGCACCGCGAACGTAATGATCTGCTGGCGCGAGATCGCCAGCAGGTTGCCGAACAGGACGTTGGTCAGGGTGCTCGAACTCTTGGTCGCCAGCGAGTTGAAGAACAGCCCGAGACCGGTCGCCATGGCCAGTACGGTTCCCGTGGCCACCTCGCGGTCGGCCGCCCGGCGGCCCAGCGCTCCGATCACCAGGGCGCCGCCGATGCAGAACACGCCGAGCCCCACCCCGACGGGGACGCCGACGAGTACCGCGCCCGTCGCGCCCGGCAGCCCGATGTGAGCGAGCGCGTGGGCTGCGAAGGCGGTGTTGCGCACGACGACGAAGTAACCGATCAGGCCGGCGGCCAGGGCGACGATCGTGCCGCCGATCAACGCGTTGCGCATGAAGGACGACGTGAGGATCTGCCACCAATGGTCTTGGTAGCCAAGCGCGACGATGGTCGTGTTCATCACGGCCTCCGCACGTAGAGATCGCCCTGCGGCGTATGCACGACCTCGACTCGGGTGCCGTAGAGGTGGCTCAGCAGTGTCTCGTCGACGGGGCCGTCGAACGTGTCGAAGTGCGCGTGTCCGTCGAGCAGGTAGATGGCGCTGGTCAACACGCCCAGCAGTGGGTTTAGGTCATGTGCGACGACCAGGATCGTCACCCCGAACTCCTTGCTGATCCGCTCGAGCACGGCGATGATCTCGCGTTGGCTGCGCAGATCGAGTGCGGCCAACGGCTCGTCGAGGATCAACATGCGGGGCTTGGAGACCAGCGCCTCGGCCAGCGCGACCCGCTGGCGCTGGCCGCCCGAGAGTTGGGAGAGCCGTTTGTGCGCCACCGCGGTCGCGTCGACGGCGGCGAGCACCTCGTCCACGCGACGGTTGTCTTCACGACTCGGCCACCCGACTCCCCACCGGTGCCCGACGAGGCCGAGCATCACGGCGTCGCGCGCCCGGATCGCCTCGCCGGAGGCCGACGCGTAGTTCTGCGGGACGTAACCGATCGACTTGTTGAGCGCACCGGCCGGTTGGCCGAAGACGCGGACGTGTCCGGACGCCGGCGGCACCAGACCGAGCACGATCTGCAGCAGCGTCGTCTTTCCGGCCCCGTTCGACCCGATGACGGCCACGATGCCGCCGGCGGGGACCTCGAACGTCGCCTCCGACCAGATCAGCCGCCCGCCGCGCGCCGCGCTGACGTCCTCGAAGGTCAGCGCCGTCTGCTCGACGTCGGGCTCGGCCTCAGGTTCGGAACTAGGTTGCGGCACCGAGCGCCTCGCCGAGTGCGATCAATTGGTCGATCTGCCAGCTCTGGAACGAATCGGCGTCGGGCGGCAGTGTCTCGGTGATCTCGACCACCGGAACCCCCGACTGTTCGGCCGCTGCCCGAAGCTGTTGCGGGACAGAGCCTTCGGTCTGCACGTTGTAGACCAGGACGTCAACGCCGCGATCGGACAACAGTTGTAAGAAGGCGTCGAGGTCGGCCGGGGACGGTTCGGAGTCGTTGGACGATGCGACCTGATAGCCGCGCGGGGTGCGGTTGGCCAGACCGAGCGCCGCACCCATGTCATCGAATGACGTCTCGGTCGCCGCATAGCTCTTGCCGGACGCTTTGGCCCTCAGGGAATCAATGAGCTCATGGTACGGCTTGAGGTTCTGCGCGAGCGCGACGCGACGTTCGTCGAAGTAACCCGCCGCCTCCGGCGCGAGTTGGCGTAGTCGCGCGGTGACCGCGTCGGCCAGCGCAGTCACCGCGGCGGGGTCGTACCAGGCGTGGGGGTTGGCCCCGTCTTCGTGGTCGACGGCCATCGCCGCCACGACCGGCGCGTCCGGGGCCGTGCTCGCGGCGAGCTTGACCGCCCACTCGTCGTAGTGACCTCCGTTGAGGACCACGAGCTGCGCCCCGTCGAACTTCGCCGCATCCGACGGTGCGGGCTCGAAGTCATGGGGGTCGGCCGCCGAGCCGGCCAGCACCGTGGAGACCTCCGCGCAGGCACCGCCCAACTGGGAGACGATGTCACCCCACTGATCCACGCTGACGACGACGTCGACCGGCCGGACCGGACACGGAGCGGTACTCGTCTCCTGGGCTCGCTCGTCACTGCCGGCGCACGCCGCCAAAGCCAACGGCGCGGCCAGCACCGCACCGGCGAGGATCGTGCGGGCAATGCGGGGGGTCATCACACCGATAACGATAACCGTTTCCATTAGTGGGCGCTGCCCGGACCGCGCGGCCGGCGTCACGGCGGTCCCCGAATGTCTAAGCTGGCCGCGTGAACCAGCACGCGTTCGACGTCGAAGAACGCCGCGCGGTTTATCGGGTGATCGCCGAACGCCGCGACATGCGCCGGTTCCTGCCCGGCACGCAGATACCCGAAGACGTACTGGTGCGGCTGCTGCAGGCCGCACACGCCGCACCGAGCGTCGGCCTGATGCAGCCATGGCGATTCGTCCGGATCACCGACGACCGGTTGCGGGCACGCATCCATGACCTCGTCGACGAGGAGCGTGTGCGGACCGCCGAGGCGTTGGGGCCACGTGGAGAGGAGTTCCTGGCTCTCAAAGTTGAAGGGATCCTGGAGTGCGCCGAGCTCCTCGTCGTCGCGCTGGGCGACGGCAGACACGAGCATGTGTTCGGGCGTCGCACCCTTCCACACATGGATTTGGCCTCGGTCTCCTGCGCGATACAGAACCTGTGGCTCGCCGCGCGCGCAGAGGGGCTCGGCATGGGCTGGGTGTCGATCTTCGAACCGGACAGGCTCGCCGAGTTGCTCTGCATGCCGAACGGCGCTGAGCCCGTGGCGATCCTGTGTCTCGGCCCGGTCCCCGAGTTTCCGGATCGTCCCCAGCTCGAGATCGACGAATGGACGACTGGACGCCCGTTGACCGAATTCGTCGCCGAAAACCGTTGGCCGTCATCGACATCCGCGGAGTCACCGACATGAGAACCGTCGACATGAATGCCGACCTCGGTGAGGGCTTCGGGGTCTGGCGCCTCGGCGACGACGATGCCATGCTCGACATCGTCACCAGCGCCAACGTCGCCTGCGGCTTCCACGCCGGCGACCCGGCCCTGCTCGTGCGGGCCTGCCGAGCGGCGGCCGAGCGCGACGTGCGGATCGGCGCGCAGGTCAGCTATCGCGATCTGCCCGGCTTCGGCCGCCGGTTCATCGACGCGACACCCGAGGATCTCAAGGCCGACGTGATCTACCAGATCGGCGCGCTACAGGCGATCGCGCACGCTGCCGGATCCACCGTCACCTACGTCAAGCCTCATGGGGCGCTGTACTTCGCGATCGTGACCAACAACGATCAGGCCCGAGCGGTCGCAGAGGCCGTGCACGACGTCGATCCCGCCCTTCCGGTGCTCGGGCTCACCGGCTCGGCGTTCTTCCGCGAGGCCGAACAGCTCGGATTGCGCACGGTGCCCGAGGCGTTCGCCGACAGGGCCTATCGTCCCGACGGCCGGCTGGTGGACCGACGCCAGCGCGGTGCCGTCCTGCACGACACCGACGTCATCGCCGACCGGATCGCGTCGATGGTGTCGGACGGGCGCGTCGACGCGGTCGACGGCTCGACGATTCCGATCACCGTCGATTCGATCTGCGTGCACGGTGACTCACCGGGCGCCGTGCAGATCGCCACGGCGGTACGCGACAGGCTGCTGGCCGAGGGCGTGGAGATCGCCCCCTTCACCTGATTCAGCGCAACGCACAGTCTCCGCACTTCGATCCGTCGCTCACGCGGTAGTACAGACAGCAGCTTCGGCGACGAAACGCCAAGTTGTATTTGACCGTTCCGGTTCCGGTGAGTCTGCCGGTCTCCAGCAGAGACCGCGCCAGGGCGGTCGCGGAATCGCGCAGCTGCGGTCGCACCGAGTAGAGCGCTCTGGTCGCGGCCACTAACGCCGAGGCGATGTTGCCGTAGAGCAGGCCGGGTGCGACCTTGACACGCAGCCCGTCGGCCAACCGCTCCAGGTGCTCCTCGACGACGAGGCGGTACAGCGCGGCCGACGGATCCCCGACGATCTGAGCACCTTCGGGAGCAGGAACTCTCAGCGCTGGGCTGTCCTCCGCACGTTGCAGGCTCGTGAGGTCGGGGACCACCCCGTATGTGACGGCGCACGCGAGCACCGGTGACCACAGCCTCGACGCGTGGCTCAACTGCACCGCCGACGCGCTGATGCGAAGGTCGCTCGTGCGGTAGCGTTTAGCCGTCACCTCGATCAGGTCCTGGTATCCGTCGGTGTAGCACGCGTTCACCGGCCGCCAACCCGCTTCGGCGCCCCCATGGGCGATGGCAAAGAACCCTCCGAAGCGGGTGATCTCGGTGAGTTGAGCGTCGATCCTCACCGGGTCCGCTCCTTGGGTGTCACGTCGACCCGGATTCGATCGGTGCCCGCATCGAGGCCGACCCTGGCCGCGACGCCGTAGACCTCGGCGAGCATGCCCTCGGTCAGGACCTGTGCGGGAGTGCCGATCGACACCACGCGGCCGGTATCGAGGACGCAGACCCGGTCGCAGTATGCCGCAGCGAGATTGAGGTCGTGCAATGCCGCGATGACGGTGGTGCCGGTGTTCCGTAGCAGGTGCAGAGCATCGTGCTGGTGGCGCAGATCGAGGTGGTTGGTCGGCTCGTCCAACACGATCGTGTCGGTCCTCTGTGTAAGCGCACGAGCGATCATCACGCGCTGCTTCTGACCACCCGAGAGCCGGTCGAACGGTTCGTTCGCCAGACCGGATACCTCCACCGATTCGAGCGCCTCGGCGATGATGCGGCGATCGTCGGTGTTGTCACCGTCGAACGCGCGCTTGTACGGGGTCCGGCCCATCGCGACCACGTCGAACACCGTGAGCGCGAAATCGCCCGGCGCGTCCTGCAACACCGCCGCGATGCGGCGCGCCGCGCGCTTGGCCGACATCTGCCAGACGTCGTCGCCGCCGACCAGCACGCGCCCCGATGTCGGCCGCTGAGCGCGGTAGAGCGTGCGCAACAGCGTGGTCTTACCGGCGCCGTTGGGTCCGACGACCGCCACCATCTCACCGCGCTCCGCCCGCATGAAGACGTTGCGGATCAACGTCTTTCGCCCCCTCGTCACCGTCACATCGTCGATGAGGACTCCGCCGGTCACGCCGACACCTTGCGCCGCATGAGCCACAGGAAGTACGGGCCGCCGACGAGGGCGGTCAGGACGCCGACCGGCAGTTCCTCCGGTGCGGCGACGGTTCGCGCGGCGATGTCGCACACGATCAGGAACGAGGCCCCGAGCAGCGCGGCCGCGGGCAGGGCGCGACGGTGGTCGGCGCCGACGAGCATCCGCACGATGTGCGGCATGATCAGGCCGACGAATCCGATCGCACCGCTGACCGCGACCATGGCACCCACCATCAACGCGACCACGACGAACATCGCCCCGCGGAAGCGATGAACGTCCAAACCCAGTGCTGCAGCGGCCTCTTCACCGCTGTACAGCAGATTCAGCGGCCGGGTGACGGCGAGCAGCACCGCGATACCGACGGCAACGGCGACAGCCGGGATCCACACCGTCGACCAGGTGGCCCCACCGAGGCCGCCGAGCATCCAGCGCACCGCCGACTGGGCCTTGTGCGGGTCGTCAGAAGTGACGATCAGCAGACTGGCGACGGCCGACAGCACCTCCGCGACCGCGACACCGGCGAGTATCAGTCGCAGCGTGGTCATCCGTCCGCCCGTACGAGCGAGAAAGTAGACGGCGACCAACGCGACCAACGCTCCGAGAAACGCCGCCAGCGGCAGCATGAACACGCCGAGCCCTGCGCCGGCCACCAGCACCGCAACCGCACCCACCGACGCACCCGACGACACACCCAAAAGCATCGGGTCGGCCAACGGGTTGCGCACGACAGCCTGCAGCACCATCCCGCAGCATGCCAGGCCGGCCCCGATGACCGCCGCCAACGCAACCCGGGGTAGCCGTGCGTCGAGCACGATCGAGGCACGCACCGGCGGCCATGTCGGGTCGACCAACATCGGATGGAGCTGGTGGAGCAGGATCTGCCACACCTGCCCGGGCGGAAGGGCCACCGACCCGATGGTGACCCCTGCGGTCGCGCACATCAGAAGGAGCCCCGCGAGCATGGTCAGCACGAGGCCGTAGGGAACGCGTTGCGAGCCCGGGGTCACCGACCGCACCGGCTTGTCCAGGACGACGGCCGTCATCGCGCCTGCTCCGGATGCAGCTGTTCGGCAAGGGATCTGACCGCGTGCCCGACACGCACGCCTGCGGTGATCTCGGACAGCGGCAACACCGCGAAGCGCTGGTCGCGGACGGCAGGTACCCGCTGCAGCAGCGGGTTGTCCTGCAGAAACCGTTTCTTCTGCTCGACCGATTGATCGCCGTAGTCATAGATCAGGATGACCTCGGGCGCCCGTTCGGCGAACTGTTCGAACGAGACGTCGGCCCACACCTTCGGTACGTCGGCGAACAGGTTGCGCCCGCCCGCGGATTCGATGATCTGGTTGCCGATGCCCTGCCCGCCGGAGGTGAACACGGTGGCCTCACCGCTGTCGTAGACGGCCACATCGACCGGTGCCAGGTCGCGCACGCGCTGACGGGTTTCCTGCAGGCTACGCTGCTGGCGTTCGACCACCCACTCGGCTCGGTCGCTGACACCGAATATCCGCCCCATGGTGCGTATTTCGTCGTCCACCGCAGAGAACGTCATCAGCTCAGAAGAGCAGTTCTCAGGGTTGAGGTGGGTGTCGATGCCGACATCGCGCAACCGCTTGCGCCCACGCCCCTCCTTCTCGTCGAATGCGCTTTCCCAACCGCCGTAGACGAAGTCGGGTTCGGCGGCGAGCAGTGTCTCGTACGACGGGTATTCCTCGGCGATCACCGGTATGGCCTCGTAGGCGTCGCGGTATTCGGGCAGCACCTGATCGTCGAGGAATGCGGTGCCCACCATGGACTCCCGAAGTCCCAGCGCCAACATCGTCTCGACCGAGTGCTGGTTCAAGGCCACGGCCCGGCGCGGAGGGCGGTCGTAGGTTGTGGTGATGCCGCAGTTGGTGACGCTCACCGGGAATCCCGCCGCGGCTTCGGCAGCGGTGGTGCCGGCCGGCGGGCTCGCAGTGCCGCACGCGGTAAGCAGCAGCGCCGAGATCACCGCCGCCGCAAGATGTCGACGCGCCATATGCCGTGCCCTCCGTCGTGCGCGGATGCCACGGGAAGCGCTCTCGGTACGCCGAGGTCAGCCTCACCGGGGAAATCCGCCCCAGCCTTATGAGGAGGCGACCGCGGTGAGTATCTGGCTCCCGGCTCGATCGCAAAGACCTCGCCGGTCACAGTGGCGGGACCGCGCCGGATTCACACCGGCTTCCTCGAGTCGCGATCGCCTGTCGGGCATGATCCTGCCACACGGGCGTCGGTGGGCGCTCGTCCCGACGGCTCGGCCGGCTCGGTGAGCCGCTGTCGTTCTGTTGGCGTCGTTGCGCCCCAGATGCCCCATGGCTCCACGGCTGTGAGTGCATACCGCAGGCATTCGGGCTGCACGGGACACGGCCGACAAACTCTTTTCGCCTGTTCTTCGCGTGCTACTCGACGTTGCCCGCGCTCACCTTCGGCCGCGAAGAAGATCTCTGTCGGCAGCCCACGGCACCGTGCGTGCAACAGCCACTGCCGATCGTCTGCGGGGCTGTGCGCCGGACGAGGACAGGCCACCATCAGCGTTCCTCTCGGAAGTCGACGTGGCGGCGGACGGTGGGGTCATACTTGCGCAGCACCAATCGATCCGGGTCGTTGCGCCGGTTCTTGCGTGTGACATATGTGTAGCCCGTGCCGGCCGTCGAACGCAGTTTCACGGTGGGCCTGATATCGGTGCGCGCCATCAGATTTTCTTCCCCTCCTTCCGTAACCGCGCCACGACGGCCTCGACGCCGTCTCGGTCGATGACCTTGATGCCCTTCGCGCTCACCCGCAGTTTGATCCGGCGCGATTCGGACGGCAGGTAATACGTCTTCGTCTGGATGTTGGGACTCCAGCGACGACGCGTGCGTCGGTGCGAATGCGATACCGAGTTGCCGAAACTTGGTGCTCGGCCGGTGACCTGACAGTGCGCGGACATATTCCTCCTTCGGCGGTAACCTAGCGTTAATGAAAATCATTTTCAACTGAGGAAGGGGTCGCTGTGCGCACTCCACTGGTGCTGATCTGCGGGCAAGGCAACACAGAAGGCGTCGCCACCGTGCTGGCCCGGGCGACCGGCACGGTGGTCGTCAGACATGGATACGACGGTCAAGTCGTGGTGCGTACCGTCACGACGTCGTCGGGCACCACGGCTTGGAACATCGAGTTGGTCCGCGGATGCGTGACCTGCACCGTGCGCGAGGACCTACTGGCGCTGCTGCGCCGACTACACCGCCGCGGCGATGTCAATCGCATTGCGGTGCAACTCATGCCATGGCTTGAGCCCGAACCGGTGTGCTGGGCGATCAACAACGTGCGGGTGCACGTGGGTCCTGGCTACATCGACGCACCAGCGGCTCGTGACGTGCGCATCGAGGCGGTGGTGACCTGCGTCGACTCTGCCGTTTGGCTGACTCAGGCGACCGGCGACCACGACCTCGACGACGGACGGACCGTGGCGCAGGTGGCTGTCGGGCAGGCCGAATTCGCCGACACGCTCGTACTGGACCAAGCTCATGCGCAGACACTGAAAGTACTGCGACGGTTGGCACCTCGTGCGCGCCTGACGGTCGGTTCTGAACGCATCGAGATGGCGCTGGCCAACCTCGAGCCTGACAGCAGGCGCGGACGCAGCGACCACCCGCACGACCCGCTGCTCGCCGGACAGCCGTCACTGGATGCCGACGGCGAGATCGGGTTGTTGCTGTTCTCTGCCCGTCGGCCATTCCATCCCCAGCGACTGCACGACGCGCTGGAGGTGCTTCTCGACGGCGTGGTGCGCACGAGGGGACGGCTGTGGTTGGCCAACCGGTTCGACGATGTCATGTGGCTCGAATCAGCCGGCGGAGGTATGCGGTTCGAGTATGCGGGTCGATGGCTGGCCGCAATGAGCGAAACCGAGCGGACCTACGCAGACCCGCAACGTGTTGCGCTCGCTGCCGCCGACTGGGACGGCCGTCTCGGCGACCGTCACGTTTCGATCACCGTGTTGGTGCGCGGAGCGGAACCAGAGGAAATCGTCGACGCGTTACGCGCGGCACTGCTCACCGACGAGGAATGGGCGCGCCCACACGAATGGCCCGCATATGCAGACCCTTTCGGCGACTGGCACGAGGATCCGTGTGACGACAGGGCCGAACATGCCGGCGAAATCAGCAGCCGGCACGAAGGGGAGGATCGGTGAAGGACGCGGTCGACAGTCACGATCGAGCGCACCATAGCGTTGGCCACTTAGAGTTGGCGCTATGCGTCTCAAACTCGGCAGGCCCAACCTGGCGGATTACGAGCGCTATTTCGACGTCCCGCCGGCGGGTGCGGATACGCCGCTGAGGGTCACCTGGGCGGGCGTCACGACGCTGCTGATCGACGATGGCGAATCGGCGCTGCTGACCGACGGCTTCTTCTCACGCCCGAGCCTGGCCGAAGTCGGGCTGCGGCGGCTGTCACCGGCGGAACCGCGCATCGACGGCTGCCTCACCCGCCTGCGGATCGACCGGCTGGAGGCCGTCCTTCCCGTACACACCCACTACGACCACACGATGGACAGTGCGGCTGTCGCCGAGCGGACCGGCGCGCGACTTGTCGGCGGCCAATCCGCCGCCCACGTGGGCCGCGGCCACCGGCTGCCCGAGGACCGCATCGTGGTCGTCAGCCCCGGCGACCCCGTCGCGCTGGGCGCTTACGAGGTCACGCTCATCGAGGGGGATCACTGCCCGCCCGACCGGTTTCCGGGTGTCATCACCGGTCCGGTCGTGCCGCCGGTCAGGGTGTCGGCGTACCGGTGCGGTGAGGCGTGGTCCACGCTGGTTCGTCACCGTCCGTCGGATCGTCGTCTGCTGATCGTCGGCAGTGCGGGATTCGTTGCCGGCGCACTGGCCGGACACCGCGCCGATGTCGCGTACCTCGGAGTCGGCCAGCTCGGACTGCAGCCGGAGCGCTACCTGCGTGATTACTGGCGCGAAACCGTGCGGACCGTGGGCGCGCGCCGCGTGGTGCTCATCCACTGGGATGACTTCTTCCGTCCCCTGCACGAACCACTGCGCGCGCTTCCCTACGCAGCCGACGACCTCGACGTCTCGATGCGGGTGTTGTCGCGGCTGGCCTACGACGATGGCGTCGCATTGCACCTGCCCACGCTGTGGCAGCCTGCCGATCCGTGGATCTGATCCTGGCGGTGGCCGCCCTGGCGGTCATACTGGGTTTCGCGGTGGCCCGCCCGCACAAATGGCCGGAAGCCGTCGTGGCGGTACCCGTGGCCGCGCTGCTGATCGGCGCCGGCATCGTCTCGCTGGACGAGGCCGCCGCGGAGGTCGGTCGCCTGGTGCCGGTGGTGGGCTTTTTGGCGGTCGTTCTGGTGTTGGCGCGGCTGTGCGCCGACGAGGGAGTGTTCCGCGCAGCGGGTGCGGCGTTGGCGCGTGCCGCCGACGGCAGCCAGAACCGCTTGCTGGCAGGGGTGTTCGCGATCGCCGCGGCGACGACGGCGGTCCTGAGCCTGGATGCCACCGTGCTGTTGCTGACCCCCGTCGTGCTTGCCACTGCCCGCATGCTGTCGGTGCCGGCCACCCCGCATGCCTATGCGACCGCGCACCTGGCCAACAGCGCGTCGCTGCTGTTACCGGTGTCGAACCTGACCAATCTGCTGGCGTTCACCGCGGCGGGCATTACCTTCCTGCACTTCGCCGCGCTCATGACACTGCCCTGGCTGTTGGCCATCGTCGTCGAATTCGTCGCGCTGCGTTGGCTTTTCCGGAAGCAGCTCTCGATCGCGCCCCGGCCGGTGCCCGACGATACGGTGCACGTCCCCGTGTTTCCCCTTGTCGTACTGGGCTTGACGCTGGCCGGATTCGTCGTCACCTCGATGCTCGGAGTCTCGCCGGCCTGGGCGGCACTCGGCGGAGTCGTCGTGCTCGGTGGGTGGAGCCTGACGCGACGCCACACGACCGTCGCCCGGATGGCAGCCGCAGCCGATGTGCCGTTTCTGCTTTTCGTGCTGTGCCTCGGCATCGTGGTCGACGCCGTCATGGTCAACGGTCTCGACAACGCGATGCGCGGCCTGCTGCCCAGCGGTCACGGACTGCTCGCGCTGCTTGGGATCGCGGCCGTCGCGGCGCTGCTGTCGAACGTCGTCAACAACCTGCCCGCGGTGCTGGTGCTACTGCCGCTGGTGTCGGCATCGGGACCGGGCGCCGTGCTGGCGGTGTTGATCGGAGTGAACATCGGACCGAACCTCACCTACGTCGGCTCGCTGGCCAACTTGCTCTGGCGTAGCGTCGTACGCCGCGAAATGACAACCACCGCAGGTGAGTTCAGCCGCATCGGACTGTGCACAGTACCCGCCACGCTGGTGGCCGCGGTCGCCGGCCTGTGGGTGGCGCTGCGGTTGTTCGGCCTCTAGCCTCGGCGCTGACGGGCGATCTCGGCGAGCACGACGCCCGCGGCCACCGAGGCGTTCAACGACTCCGTGGGGCCGGCCATCGGGATCGAGACCACGGCGTCGCAGGTCTCCCGCACCAGGCGCGAAAGCCCTTTACCCTCGGAGCCGACCACGACGACGATCGGTCCCGAGCCGTCAAGTTCGTCGACCGTGATGTCGCCATCGGCGTCCAAGCCGACGATCTGCAGGCCCTCGTCGGCCCAGTTCTTCAGTGTGCGGGTGAGATTCGTGGCCCGCGCGACCGGAAGCCGCGCGGCGGCACCCGCACTGGTACGCCACGCGACCGCGGTCACAGAGGCCGACCGGCGCTGCGGAATCAGGACGCCATGACCGCCGAACGCGGCGACCGAACGCACGATCGCACCGAGATTGCGCGGGTCGGAGATGTTGTCCAATGCGACCAGCAGCGCCGAGGCGCCATCGGCCGTCACGGCCGCGAGCAGATCGTCCGGATGCGCGTACGAGTACGGCGGAACCTGAAGCGCCACACCCTGATGCAGACCGTTGGTGGCGATGCGGTCGAGGTCGTGGCGCGCGACCTCGAGGATCGAGATCCCCGCGTCCGCGGCGATCTGGACAGATTCGGTCAATCGCTCGTCGGCGTCCGCACCCAGCGCGACGTACAGCGCCGTCGCGGGCACCCCCGCGCGCAAACACTCCAGGACCGGATTGCGTCCCAGCACCACCTCGGTGTCGTCGGTTTTCTTGCCCTGCCGACGCGGCTGGGATTTCGCCGCCTTGGCCGCCCGCTTCGCCGCCGGATGGTGGGGACGCATATGCGCGGGCGGAGTGGCGCCGCGGCCTTCCAGACCGCGCCGCCTAACGCCGCCGGACCCGACCGTCGGACCCTTCTTCGTTCCCGGCTTGCGTACCGCGCCTCTGCGCTTGGAGTTTCCGGCCATCTACTTCGTGTGCCCGTCGAGCAGCGTCCACTGCGGACCGTCGCCGGTGTCGGTGACCTCGATCCCGGCTTCCTTGAGGCGATCACGAATCGCGTCGGCTTCGGCCCAGTCCCGCCGCGCCCGTGCGTCCTCGCGCCGTTCGACCTCCGCGCGCACCAACACATCGACCGCGGCCAGTGCGGCCGACGTCTCGTCCTTGGATTCCCAGCGCTCGTCGAGCGGGTCCGCCCCGAGGATGCCCATCATCGCGCGGATCGACATCGCCTGCGTCAGGGCCGTTTCGTGGTCACCGGCGTCCAGCGCGCGATTGCCCTCGGCGCGCGCGGCGTGCACCTCGGCCAGCGCGATCGGAACGGACAGGTCGTCGTCGAGCGCCTCGGCGAACTTCGGAGTCCAAACGCCGGGTACGACTGCGCCAACCCGGTTGCGCACGCGGTGCAGGAAGTCCTCGATACCGGTGTAGGCCCTCGCCGCGTCCTGCAGCGCCGTCTCCGAGAACTCCAGCATCGACCGGTAGTGCGCGCTGCCCAGGTAATAGCGTAACTCCGCGGCCCGGACACGTTGCAGCACAGCGGGAATCGCGAGCACGTTGCCCAACGACTTGCTCATCTTCTCGCCGCCCATGGTCACCCAGCCGTTGTGCAGCCAGTACCTGGCGAACGGGTCGCCGGCCGCCTCGGCCTGGGCGATCTCGTTCTCGTGATGAGGGAACACCAGGTCCATGCCGCCGGCGTGGATGTCGAACTCCGCGCCGAGATACGCCTGGCACATCGCGACGCATTCGGTATGCCAGCCCGGTCTTCCACGACCCCATGGCGTCGGCCAGGACGGTTCACCGGGTTTGGCGCCTTTCCACAAGGTGAAATCGCGTTCGTCGCGCTTGCCGGTCGCTACGCCCTCACCCTGGTGCACATCGTCGATCTTGTGACCGGACAGCTTGCCGTAGCCCGGCAGGCTGAGTACGTCGAAGTAGACGTCGCCGTTACCGACATACGCGTGGTCCCGCTCGATCAGCCGCTCGATCAGCTCGACCATCTGGGTGATGTGTCCGGTGGCGCGCGGTTCGGCCGACGGCGGCATCACCCCGAGCGCGTCATAGGCGGCCGAGAACGCGCGCTCATAGGTGGCGGCCCACTCCCACCACGGCCGTCCCGCGTCGGCGGCCTTGTTGAGGATTTTGTCGTCGATGTCGGTGACGTTGCGGATGAAGGCGACGTCGTAGCCCTTGGCCATCAGCCAGCGCCGAAGCACGTCGAAGGCGACTCCGCTGCGCACATGTCCGATGTGGGGCAGACCCTGAACCGTGGCTCCGCAGAGGTAGACCGAGGCGTGCCCGGGACGCACGGGAACGAAGTCGCGGACGGCACCGCTCATGGTGTCGTACAGCCGCAGGTCGGTCACGCGCTGACCGCCCAACCGTTCGTCTGATTCACGGCACCCAATCGTTCGCCCCCAATCACGAAGGGCCAGCTTACAGGCCTAATCGCGGTCGACCACCAACGCGGTCGCGATCGCCGCCAGACCCTCACCACGGCCGGTCAGACCCAGGCCGTCGGTGGTGGTCGCACTGACGGACACGGGGGCGTCGAGCAGTTCGGACAGGAGCGTCTGCGCCTCGATGCGGCGCGGACCGACCTTCGGACGGTTGCCGATCACCTGCACTGCCGCGTTGACGATTCGAAAGCCCTGATCGGTGACGAGCCCGTGGACGTGCCGAAGCATGTCGGCGCCGCCGGCGTCGCGCCACTCGTCGCGACCGGTTCCGAAGACCTCGCCGAGGTCGCCGAGACCGGCGGCGGAAAGCAGCGCGTCGCACAGCGCGTGCGCCGCGACATCACCGTCGGAGTGGCCTTCGCAGCCGTCTGCCCCGTCGAACAGCAGACACAGCAGCCAACACGGCCGCCCCGCCTGGATGGGGTGTACGTCGGTGCCGAGCCCGACCCTTGGCAGGCTCGTCATCGGCTTCAGGAAGCGGCGGCGAGTGCCTCGTCGAGGATGGTCGCGGCCTTCTCGTCATCGGTGTTCTCGGCGAGAGCAAGCTCGCCCACCAGGATCTGTCGCGCCTTGGCCAGCATCCGCTTCTCACCTGCCGACAGGCCACGCTCCTGATCGCGTCGCCACAAGTCGCGGACCACTTCGGCGACCTTGTTCACGTCACCCGAGGCCAACTTCTCGAGGTTGGCCTTGTACCGCCGCGACCAGTTGGTCGGTTCCTCGGTATGGGGGGCACGGAGCACCTGGAAAACCTTGTCCAGGCCCTCCTGTCCGACGACGTCGCGCACCCCGACATACTCTGCGTTCTCGGCTGGCACTCGAACCGTGAGGTCCCCCTGAGCGACCTTCAAGACGAGGTATTCCTTCTGTTCGCCTTTGATGGTCCGGGTTTCGATCGCCTCAATTAACGCAGCACCGTGGTGGGGATAAACAACGGTGTCTCCGACCTTGAAAATCATCAGTTTCGAGCCCCTTTCACATCTCAATGCTAGCACGGTGCCCAGACAGGGGTGGACCAACGGTGCAGGTCAGGGGCACCTCGGGGGAACGTTAGGGGTTGACACGCCGACGAATCCATGCATGGCTCAGGCGTCTTCGAGACGTCCATCCAGTAGCTGGGGCGGGGCATCGAGCATGGGGCAGTGGGACTTCCGGTGCCACTTTCGCCATGCCGCCCGCGGATTCCCGACGGCGTGCCGGACCTCAGCTACCGCCGCCCGCACGCACCTACTACTCTGCATAGTCGAAACCCGTGACCGACCGGATCGGTCGCTTCGACGGCCCGAGCAGGAGGCAAGAGTGGACCGCTTCAAACTGGCCGCCTGCGGGTTGGCCGCTGCCGTTGCGCTCGTCGGCTGCAGTTCGGGACAGGTCTCCCAGATGACCACGCAGGAGCCGGCCGTCAACGGCACCAGCGCGAACCTCGGCGAGATCGCGTTGCGCAACGTTCACCTGCGGGCCCAGCAAGTGACCGACTTCGTCCGGCCGGGCAAAGAGGTCGAGCTCATCTTCGTGGCGGCCAACACGTCGCCTGAAGAGGCGGACAAGTTGGAGTCGGTCACCTCCGAGGTCGGCACCGTGACCCTGACCGGTGACACCACTGTCCCCGCGGGCGGCATGCTCACGGTCGGCGCACCGGACGGACAGATCACCCCATTGGAGAGCGTCGAGGCCGCAGAAGCCGCCGAAGCCATGGTCACCTTGAGCAAGCCGATCACCAACGGCCTGCTCTACGACTTCACGTTCAAGTTCGAGAAGGCGGGCGAGGCGACCGTGCGGGTGCCGATCTCCGCCGGTGAGACGCCGCGTCGAGACGAAGCCGCCGAAGCGGGCGGACACGGCGGCGGGCACTGAGCGAAGTCCGCGACACGACCGCTCGGCGCTGAGTTTCTGTCGCTGTCTGTCGGAGGCGACGGCTACCGTCAACGCGTGGCCAAAAGTGGCGCCAAAGCGCGCTCGCAGTACCGCTGCTCGGAGTGCCACCACGTAACCCTCAAGTGGGTCGGCCGCTGCCCCGAATGCGGCACCTGGGGCACTGTCGACGAGGTGGGCGTGTTGTCCGCGGTAGCCGGAGCCGGAGCGCGACGTTCGGTCGCCCCCTCCTCAGCGGCCGTGCCGATCAGCTCGATCGATCCCGGGCGCACCCGTCACTGCCACACCGGTGTCACCGAGTTGGACCGGGTGCTCGGCGGCGGCCTGGTGCCCGGATCGGTGACGCTGCTCGCCGGCGATCCCGGTGTGGGCAAGTCCACGCTGCTGTTGGAGGTCGCGCACCGGTGGGCGGCGGCAGGGAAACGGGCGCTGTACCTATCGGGTGAGGAGTCGGCAGGCCAGATCCGGATGCGGGCGGAACGGACGCGCTGCACTCACGACGAGGTATACCTGGCCGCGGAATCGGATCTGGGCACAGCACTTGCACACATCGACGAGGTGCAGCCCAGCCTGGTGGTCGTCGACTCGGTGCAAACCATGTCCACCACCGAGGCCGACGGCGTCACCGGCGGCGTCACCCAGGTACGCGCGGTGACCACCGCTTTGACGATGGCGGCCAAGACATCCGGCGTCGCGCTGATCCTCGTCGGCCACGTGACCAAGGACGGTGCGATCGCCGGGCCGCGCTCGCTCGAACATCTCGTCGACGTCGTGCTGCACTTCGAGGGCGACCGCGCATCGTCGCTTCGGATGGTCCGCGGCATCAAGAACCGCTTCGGCGCCGCGGACGAAGTCGGCTGTTTCCTTCTGCACGACAACGGGATCGAAGGCGTGGCCGACCCGTCCGGCCTCTTTCGCGACCAACGACCCAAACCCGTTGCGGGAACGGCGATCACGGTCACCCTGGACGGTAAGCGTCCGCTGATCGGAGAGGTGCAGGCGCTGATCGGGGCGCCTGCGAACGGGACCGCCCGCCGCGCCGTCAGCGGAATCGACTCCTCGCGTGCCGCGATGATCACCGCGGTCCTGGACAAGCACGCGGGCCTGTCGGTGGGCGCCCACGACATCTACCTGTCGACCGTGGGCGGGATGCGGCTGACCGATCCGTCGGCGGACCTGGCGATCGCGGTGGCCATCGCGTCCTCGAAGATGGACCTGCCCGTGCCGGCCGCCGCCGTGGCAATCGGCGAGGTGGGCCTGGCGGGCGATCTACGCCGGGTCACCGGCATGGACCGACGCCTGGCCGAGGCGGCCCGGCTCGGCTTCACCTCGGCGGTCGTACCACCCGGCGTGAGCTCGGTGCCCGCGGGATTGCGGGCGATCACCGCCCACGACATCGGCTCGGCGTTGCGGGTTTTGCGCGATATCAGCAAAGATCAGCAAAGATAGAGCAATGACGGCCGATCCTAGGGAGGGGCGATGGCCGTGAAGTCGGGTGGCAGATCGGGACGCACGGTGGTGCCGTTGGCGCGGCCCACCATGCGCGAGACGATCGCCCGCTTGGCCCCGGGAACGGCGCTGCGCGACGGGCTGGAGCGCATCCTGCGCGGCCGCACCGGCGCCCTGATCGTGATCGGCTACGACGAGAGCGTCGAGGCTATTTGCGACGGCGGCTTCTCCCTCGACGTCCGCTATGCGCCGACACGCTTGCGGGAGCTGTCGAAGATGGACGGCGCGGTCGTGCTGTCCAGCGACGGCGCCCACATCCTGCGGGCCAACGTGCAACTGGTTCCCGACCCGTCGATCCCGACCGAGGAATCCGGAACCCGGCACCGCTCCGCCGAGCGCACGGCCATCCAGACCGGCTATCCGGTGATCTCGGTGAGTCACTCGATGAGCATCGTGACCGTGTACGTTGCCGGTGAGCGGCACGTGGTCCCCGACTCGGCAACGATCCTGTCGCGCGCGAACCAGACGATCGACACCCTCGAGCGGTACAAGACGCGCCTCGACGAGGTCAGCAGGCAGCTCTCGACCGCCGAGATCGAAGACTTCGTCACGCTGCGCGACGTGATGACCGTGGTGCAGCGACTCGAGATGGTCCGCCGTATCAGCCTCGAAATCGACTCGTACGTGGTCGAACTCGGCACAGACGGCCGTCAGCTCAAACTGCAGCTCGACGAGCTCGTCGGCGACAACGACACCGCCCGCGAGCTCATCGTGCGCGATTATCACGCCAACCCGGACCCTCCATCGGCGGCGCAGGTGAGCGCCACCCTCGAGGAGCTCGACGGGCTCTCCGACAGTGAGCTCCTCGACTTCACGACGCTGGCAAGGGTTTTCGGTTACCCGTCCACGATCGAGGCGCAGGATTCGGCGATGAGCTCGCGCGGCTACCGCGCGATGGCCGGCATCCCCCGCCTGCAGTTCGCGCATGTCGACCTGCTGGTGCGCTCGTTCGGGTCGTTACAGGGCCTGCTGGCGGCCAGCGCCGGCGACCTCCAGTCGGTCGAGGGCATCGGCTCGATGTGGGCGCGCCACATCCGGGAGGGCCTGTCGCAGTTGGCCGAGTCGACGATCGCCGACCGGCTGGCCTGAATCTGCGCCGAACCTCAGTTGGGGACGGGTCCCGGCGGCGGGGCGACGCCCTGACCGTGCTCCGGCGACTGCGGCGCGGCGAGGATGAACGGCACCGTGGCCGACCGCAGATTGCCCAGCTGGACGACGAGGTTGTAGGTGCCCGGCCCGATGGGCTGACGCGGCAGCGGGCAGCCCGGAGCCGATCCCATGCCCGTCCAGGTGACCTCGGTGGTCACCTGCTCACCGGGCTGGAACGCCTTGACCAGCGTCTCGTTCGACGGCGCACAATCGAGGTTGGACCAGAGCCGGGCGTTGTCCAGCGAGTAGACGTAGGCGGCCAGCACCGCAGCGCCGACGTCGCGCTTGCAGCCGACGAGCCCGATGTTGGTGACGACCATCGTGAACTTGGGCTGCTCACCGACGACGTATTGCGGTTGGTTGGTGATGCCCTTGACCGCCAGCGTCGAGTCGGGGCAGTCGTCGCCCTCGTTGAGGATCGGCGGCGGTGTGACGGCCGCGGTGGGTGTCGGGGTGGGCGGCGGTGCGTCCTGCGCCGGCGGCATCACCGGCGTCTTCACCTCGGGGTTCTCCCCCGGCAGCGGCGTCGTTTCGCCTGCCGCAGCGTCGGCGCCCTTCGTCTCGGAGCCCCCGGTGTTCTTCACGACCACGACCACGATGGCCGCGATCACGCCGATCACGAGGACCGCTATGCCCAACGCCAGTGCCCTGCGACGCCAGTAAATCTGCGTCGGTAGCGGGCCATGCGGTTCCAGATCCAGCACAACCTCACGGTAAGGCCAGGTCACGCCTTATCGGTCGAGGTCGCTCGGCGTGTCGCCCTCAGCTTTCGCCGATGTCGCCGAGGTGGTCCCGCAACACCACCCGGCCGTCGGCGAGGTGATAGGTGACGCCGACGATCGCCAGCTCGCCCGCGGCCACCTGTTCGGAGACGGTCGTGGAGCGGGACAGCAGTTGGGCGCCGGTCTCGCTGACGTGACGAGCCTCGAACTCGTCGACGCGGGTCAGCCCGTCGCGACGACCCAACAGGATCGACGGCATCACGCGCTCGACGATGTCGCGGACATAACCGCCAGGCACCACGCCCTCGTCGAGCGCCCCCAGCGTTGCCTTCACCGCCCCGCAGCTGTCGTGGCCGAGCACGACGATCAGCGGCACGTCGAGCACCGCGACCGCGTACTCGATCGAGCCCAGCACCGCCGAATCGATCACGTGCCCGGCGGTGCGCACCACGAACATGTCGCCGAGCCCCTGGTCGAAGATGATCTCGGCGGCGACCCTGCTGTCTCCGCAGCCGAACACCACCGCGGTCGGCTTCTGGGAACCGGCCAGGCTGGCGCGGTGCTCGACGCCTTGGCTGGGATGCAGGGGCTTGCCGGCGACGAAGCGCTCGTTACCCTCTTTGAGTGCTTTCCACGCGGTCACTGGGCTGGTGTTGGGCATGACCGACATTGTGCCCCAGTTGGTGGATTGGTATGACCGCGAACAGCGAGATCTGCCGTGGCGCCGGCCGGGGGTCACCCCGTGGCAGATCCTGGTCAGCGAATTCATGCTGCAGCAGACGCCGGTCTCACGCGTCGAACCGGTCTGGCTCGCGTGGGTGCAGCGGTGGCCCACACCGTCGGCGACCGCGGCGGCAAGCGCCGCAGACATCCTGCGGGCGTGGGGCAAGCTCGGCTATCCGCGCCGCGCCAAGCGGTTACACGAATGCGCGACGGTGATCGCCGAGCAGTACGACGACGTCGTACCGTCGGACGTCGAGACGCTGCTGACGCTGCCGGGCGTCGGGGCCTACACCGCGCGGGCCATCGCCTGCTTCGCATACCGCGACCGGGTACCGGTGGTCGACACCAACGTTCGGCGGGTGGTAACCCGGGTCGTCCACGGTCGAGCTGACGCGGCGTCGTCAACGCGCGACCTTGCCGATGTCGAGGCTCTTCTGCCCGAAACCGCTCTGGCGCCCAAGTTCTCTATCGCCTTGATGGAGTTGGGCGCGACGGTGTGTACCGCGCGGGCGCCCCGTTGCGGGCTGTGCCCGCTGAGTACGTGCGCGTGGCGGTCTCGGGGCTTCCCTGCGTCGCCTTCGCCGGCACGGCGCGTTCAACGCTATGCGGGCACCGACCGGCAGGTCCGGGGCAGGCTGCTGGATGTCCTGCGGGACAACGCCTCTCCGGTCACCCGAGCGCAGCTGGACGTCGCGTGGCTGTCCGACACCGCACAACGCGACCGCGCGCTGGACTCGCTTCTGGTCGACGGCCTCGTCGAACAGACCGCCGACGGCCGCTTCGCACTCGCCGGTGAAGGCGGCTGAGCGCGCACGGCATGAGGTCAGGCCGAGGCCATTTCCGTATCGGTGTCGGGCTCGGGTTCACAAGTGCTGCATGAGAACCGGCGGCGGTAGTCCGACGGTGTCACCCCGATGATCCTGCGGAAGTGGTGCCGCAACAGCGTCGCTGTCCCGAAACCGCTGCGCTCGGCGATCCGGTCGACGTCGAGATCGGTCTCCTCCAACAGGGTTCGCGCGTACAACACGCGTTGGTCGGTCACCCACTGCATCGGGGTACGTCCCGTCTCCTCCACGAACCGGCGGGCGAAAGTACGCGCCGACATGTGCGCGCGGGCGGCCAGGGTGGCGACCGTGTGCGGCTTGTCGAGGTTGCTCAGTATCCAATCCAGGTGCGGCGCAAAGCGTTCCGAACACCGCACTGGAATCGGCTGGTCGATGTACTGGCGTTGACCACCGTCTCGTTGCGGCGGCACCACCATGCGGCGCGCGATCTTGTTGGTGACCTCGCTGCCCAGCTCACGCCGGACCAGGTGCAGGCACGCGTCGATACCTGCTGCCGTGCCCGCGCTGGTGATCAGGTTTCCGTCGTCGACGAACAGCACGTTGCGGTCGACCTTGGCCGTCGGGTACCTGCGCGCGAGTTCGTCGGCGTGCATCCAGTGCGTCGTGCACTTCCTTCCGTCGAGGAGACCGGCGGCGCCTGCGACGAACGCTCCCGAACACACGGTGAGGATGATCGATCCCGACTCGGCGGCGGCCCGGACGGCGGCCAACGCCTCGGGCAGGTACTGGGACCCTCCGATCGCCGGGATGGCGACCAGGTCGGCGCCGATCAGGTCGTCCAGGCCGTGGTCGGGGGTCAGCGTCGCGCCGACGGAGGTGCGAAGCGGCTTGCCGGGAACCGGACCGCACACTTTGAAGTCGAAGTTGGGGACGCCGTCGCCGGAGCGGTCGATGCCGAAGACTTCGCAGATGACGCCGAACTCGAATATCGCCAGATCGTCCAGGACGAGCGTCGATACGCTCCTGATTGACATGGCAGCATTTTATCGCAAAGTGTCATTGCTGCCACTGTTGGCGGGATTTTGCCTGTCGAAGAATTACTGCCATGAGCACTTTACTGGCACTTCTGGTTCTCGTTTCCCCGGTCGCGGTCGCAGCCGCGTTCGCCTGGGCGGCCAGCCGCTCCGGGTACCTGCGGTTGCACCGCGACCAGTTCCGCATGGCCGCGCCGATGGCAGGCCGGGTGTTCGAAGACGACCGCGACCTGTTGCGTCTCGAGCGCGACATCGACGCGATCCGCACCCGTTTTGAGCGCCACCCCGTCTGGCCTTCCTCAGGTGCGCTCGGAGAGCGTCGCTAGAAACGACTCGACCGCCTGCCGATAGGCCTGCGGCGCATCGTCGTGGACGAGGTGACCGGCCTCGGGCACCCGCAGATACGTCGTGTGCGGGCCGGACTCCGCCATCTGGGCCATCTGTCCCGGCGGGGTGACCGAGTTACCCGCCTCGATCAACAATGCCGGCACGCGGACGCCCTGCCACTCGCGCCAGTAGTGGCGGGTGCCCCATTCCGCGGCGATATCGATCCAGACGTCCGTTCGGCCGTGCAAGCGCCAACCGCCTGGAATGCGATCGAACGCCTCGAGGAAATACTGGCCCGCCACCGGACCGAACTCGTCGTAAACCCTCTGGGCGGAATCGAATTCGACCGGTAACGCATGCAGCCACGGCTCCCAGGGCCCGGTGGTGCGGCCGCGAAAGTCCGGTGCCATGTCCTCGACCACCAACGCCTCCACGAGATCGGGTCGCGTCGCGGCCAGGCACCACGAATGCAAACCGCCCATCGAGTGACCGATCATGACCGCCGGCTGGCCGATGCTCGCCACCGCGTCGCCGAGTTCGGCGACGAACCGTTCGGTGCTGATCGGCCCGACATCGTCGGCGTCGCGGCCGCGGTGCCAGGGCGCGTCGTAGGTGTAGACCTCACCCAGCCGGGTCAACCACGGCAACTGGCGCGACCACGTGCTGCCGCGCCCCATCAGCCCGTGCACCAGGACGAGCGGTCGCCCCCTGCCGCCGCGGTGGGTGAGCGGGGCCCGCGTACCGCCTGGTGACTGCATCCCGACATCATCGTGCCTCCGGGTGACCCCGATGCATTCGGTAGCCTGATGCGCATGGCAAGCCAGAATCCCGTCGTGAAGATCAACGCGATCGAGGTACCGCCCGATGCCGGTCCCGAACTGGAGAAGCGCTTCGCGCACCGGGCCCACGCCGTCGACAACCAGCCCGGCTTCCTCGGCTTTCAGCTGCTGCGCCCCATCAAGGGCGAGGACCGCTACTTCGTGGTGACGCAGTGGGAGTCCGAGGAGGCGTTCCAGGCCTGGGCGACGGGCCCGGCCATCGAAGCCCACAAGGGCCAGCAGGCAAACCCGGTGGCCACCGGTGCGTCTCTGCTCGAGTTCGAGGTCGTCCTCGACGTTGCGGGTGCTGACAAGTAAAGGCTCGCTCATCGCGTGCCGGGCGCTTGCGCTGACGGTCGCGGCCTCGTTGGTCGTCGCCGTCGGCGGCTGCGCGGAAGTCGGGCCTGCACCGGCCGACGCCGCGTACGGCACGCCCATCGAAATCAACACGCCCCAGGGGCTGCGGGCCAAGCAGACGCTGGACATGCTCAACTCCGACTGGCCGATCGGACCCGTGGGCGTGCGCACGATGGCGGAGCCCGAGAAAGTCGACGAGATCGTCGCCAAGCTCGACCGGATCTGGTGGGACCGGCCGTTCAAGGTGACCGACGTCGACATCCGGGCCGGACAAGCCGAGGTCGGAGTGGTGACGTCGTACGGCGTCGCCCAGGAGATCGACCTTCGCACCAACGACGCCGGCATGGTGGACCGGTTCGATGTGACGCTGCGCCCGCCGGAGATCGACGAATGGTCCGATATCGACACCGAGATCACGAAATCTGGGGCCCGCTACTCGTACCAGGTGTCGAAGGTCGTTGCCGACCAGTCGAAGTGCGACGTGGTGGCCGGGACCAACACCGAACTGTCGTTGCCGTTGGCATCGATCTTCAAGCTCTACGTGCTGCTCGCGGTCGCCGAGGCGGTCAAGGCGGGCACCCTGAAGTGGACCGACCCGCTGACCGTCACGAAGCGGGCCAAGGCGGTCGGCTCCGCGGGCCTGGAAGAACTCCCTCCCGGCTCCCGGGTGTCGGTGAGAACCGCTGCGCAGCAGATGATATCGGCCAGCGACAACATGGCCACCGACCTTCTCATCGACCGTCTGGGGACCGGCGCTGTGGAGCGGGCACTGGTCCTGGCGCGCCATCACGACCCCGCCAGCATGACGCCGTTTCCGACCATGCACGAGATGTTCTCAGTCGGCTGGGGCCGGCCCGATCTGCGCGAGCAGTGGCGCCAAGCGGTCGAAAAGGGCAGCCCGCAAGTCCGGGCGCAACTGCTCCAGCAGACCAATTCCCGCCCGTACGAACCGGATCCGCAGCGCACGCATACCCCGGCGTCGAACTTCGGGGCGGAGTGGTACGGCAGCGCCGCCGACATCTGCCGTGTGCACATCGCGCTGCAGGCCGCCGCCGTGGGTGAGGCCGCGCCGGTGAAGGACATCCTGTCGGCGATACCCGGCATCGATCTCGACGGGTCCAAGTGGGGCTACATCGGCGCCAAGGGTGGAAACCTGCCCGGTGATCTGACGTTCAGCTGGTATGCCGTCGACCACACGGGGCAGCCGTGGGTGGTCAGCTTCCAGTTGAACTGGCCCCGCTACCGCAGCCCCACCGCCGCGGGGTGGTTGTTGTCGATCGTGCGCCAGACCTTCGACCTGGTGCCGATCGGCTGAACGGCGTTTCGACCGCTCTAGCTCGACCGCTCAGGCTGATCAGCGGTTCGACCGCTCAGGCTGATCAGCGGTTCGACCGCAGCGTCCAGGCGTGCCCGCGAAAGTGCATCACCGTCCGGCTCACCGGGGCAATGTCGATGCGCCAGAACGACTTCGGCGGAGCGTCCAGCGCGATGAGGATCGCGGCACGGATCACCGCCGGATGTGTCACCGCCACGAGCCTGCTGCGACGGTCGGTCAACGAGTCCATCCAGTCGCGAACCCGGTCGACCACCTCGACAACCGATTCGCCGCCGTGCGGCGACCGGGTGGGGTCGGTCAGCCAGATCGCCAGATCCGCCGGTCGCACCCCGCTCAGCACGTCGCCGCGCCACCGGCCGCAGTCCAGGTCCGCCAACCGCCCTTCCACCTCGGCCTGCAGGCCGAGCAGTTCGGCGGTTTGCCTGGTGCGCTTCTCGGGACCGCACAGAGCCGCGTCGACGACGCCGAGGTTGATCGACGCGTCGACCTGCCGGTGGCCGGCCGGGTTCAACGGCTCGTCGGTGGGGAATCGTCCGGCCGACATCGCATCGGTCAGCGCGTGCGATACGAGCGTCAGCCGGACGACCTCAGTCACGCAGGGATGCTCTCCCGGCGGTTCTGTTCGAGCAGCCGCGCGGCCATCGCACCGAAGACCAATGCGATCGTCGTGTACATGACGATCTGGGTGCCCAACGAGTACAGCCGGAACTCATAGAGCACATCCGCCGGGAAGCCCTCGTAGACAATGTTTCCGGCGTCGTCGGTCAACGGTCCCGGTGTCTCGTTGATGCTCGGCAGCACCAGCATCACGACCGCCACCGCGACGATGTAGGACCCCGCAGCGGCCAGCGCCGCATTCCATGTCCCCAGGCGTTCGGCCAGCCGTCGGCCCAGATACACCGCGCCGACCAGAAGCGCCGCCGACAAAACCACCGTCAGCAGGTACAGCAGCGTGCGCTGGCGGATGGTCTCGTCCAGGCTCAGAGCAGGCGGGCTGGGGGGATACTTCAGGGCGGGAACGACGTACAGGCTCAACAGCATTCCGCCGGCCACATACACCGACAGCAGGCGTGCCGACATATTGCCGATGCGGCCGTAGGCCACGGCGAAGATCACCGCGAAGATCGCGCCGATCGCCAGGCTGAACAGCAATACGCCCAGCCCCATACCGATGTTCATCTGAACGGCGCGCTCGAATCCGCCGCCCTCACCGTGGCTATGACCCGCGCCTTCGGCGTGTTCCAGCGCCTCGTGCGCGGCCCCGACACCGTCCTCATAGGCGATGGCCAGGTCGATCTGCGGTTCGACGAAGATGCGCGCGAAGACGAACGCGAGCACGCCGGCGACGGCACCTGCGAGCAGGCCACGCCAGATGATCTGCTTTTCCATGTTCGGTTACCTCGGCCCGTCAGTGGCAGGGGAAGCCGAGCAGGTGGCGAGCGTCGTGCACGAACTCGTGGATCGCGGTGTTGTCCGCACCGAACACCGACGTCGCGCCCTGGTCCAAGCCGATGAAGTAGAGCACCAACAGCGCCAGGAAGGTGGTTGCCGACAGCCACACGGCCGCTCCGGTGGCGGACAGGTCGAGTGCGGGTGCAACGCTTTTGCGGGCGTCGGGTGAGGTCATGTCGGTGTCCTTTCCGGGATTTTCGCGTCCCGAGTTCTAAGGTGACGGCGAGCGTCGGGTCTGACTTGACACAGTGGCGCGACCGTTCTGGATTCTCACCAGATTCCTTCGCCCGCCGATAACATCGCACATCCTAACCACTCGGTCCAGCGGTAGCGGGATCGGACGGAAAACGGGCGGCACCCGTGTGGGTACCGCCCGTTCTCTCTGCGTGATGCCGCTATTCGGCTGGGCCTGCAGCGCCTGCCGCACCGGCCTGGGCCAGGTCCGGCTCGGCCACCGGAGCCGGCCGCTTGGTGCCCTTGAAGGTGAACACCGCGTCCTCTCCGGCGCTTTCGCCGTCCCAGTTGTCGACGTCGACCGTGATGAGCTGGCCGGGGCCGATCTCCTCGAACAAGATCTTCTCCGACAGCTGGTCCTCGATCTCGCGCTGGATGGTGCGCCGCAGCGGCCGCGCGCCGAGCACGGGATCGAACCCGCGCTTGGCCAGCAACTCCTTGGCCCGGTCCGTCAGCTCCATCGTCATGTCCTTGGCCTTCAGCTGAGTGGACACGCGGCCGATCATCAGGTCGACCATCTTGATGATCTCGTCGCGGGTCAGCTGGTGGAACACGATGATGTCGTCGATACGGTTGAGGAACTCCGGGCGGAAGTGCTTCTTCAGCTCGTCGTTGACCTTCTGCTTCATCCGCTCGTAGTTGTTGTCTCCGCCACCCTGGGAGAAGCCCAGCCCGACCGCCTTGGAGATGTCGGACGTGCCCAGGTTCGACGTGAAGATCAGCACGGTGTTCTTGAAGTCGACTGTGCGGCCCTGGCCGTCGGTCAGGCGGCCGTCCTCGAGGACCTGCAACAGGCTGTTGTAGATCTCCTGGTGGGCCTTCTCGATCTCGTCGAACAGCACGACCGAGAACGGCTTGCGCCGCACCTTCTCGGTGAGCTGGCCACCCTCCTCGTAGCCGACGTAGCCCGGAGGGGCGCCGAACAGCCGCGAGGCGGTGAACCGGTCGTGGAACTCGCCCATGTCGATCTGGATGAGCGCGTCGTCATCGCCGAACAGGAAGTTGGCCAGCGCCTTGGACAGCTCCGTCTTACCGACACCGGACGGGCCGGCGAAGATGAACGAACCGGACGGCCGCTTCGGGTCCTTCAGGCCTGCACGGGTACGCCGGATCGCCTTGCTGACCGCCTTGACGGCGTCCTCCTGGCCGATGATCCGCTTGTGCAGCTCCTCCTCCATGCGCAGCAGCCGGGTGGTCTCCTCCTCGGTCAGCTTGAACACGGGGATGCCGGTCCAGTTGCCGAGCACCTCGGCGATCTGCTCGTCGTCGACCTCGGCGACAACGTCGAGATCACCTGAGCGCCACTGCTTCTCGCGCTCGGCACGCTGCGCGACGAGCTGCTTCTCCTTGTCGCGCAGGCTGGCCGCCTTCTCGAAGTCCTGCGCGTCGATCGCGGACTCCTTCTCCCGGCGCGCGTCGGCGATCTTCTCGTCGAACTCGCGCAGGTCTGGCGGCGCGGTCATACGCCGGATGCGCATCCGGGCGCCGGCCTCGTCGATCAGGTCGATCGCCTTGTCCGGCAGGAACCGATCGTTGATGTAGCGGTCGGCCAGGGTGGCCGCCGCGGCAATGGCGCCGTCGGTGATCGAGACACGGTGGTGCGCCTCGTAGCGGTCGCGCAGACCCTTGAGGATCTCGATGGTGTGCGCGACGGTCGGCTCACCGACCTGCACCGGCTGGAAGCGACGCTCCAGCGCGGCGTCCTTCTCGATGTACTTGCGGTACTCGTCGAGCGTGGTGGCGCCGATGGTCTGCAGCTCGCCGCGGGCCAGCTTCGGCTTCAGGATCGAAGCGGCGTCGATGGCGCCCTCGGCCGCACCCGCACCGACCAGCGTGTGCAACTCGTCGATGAACAGGATGATGTCGCCGCGGGTGTTGATCTCCTTGAGGACCTTCTTCAGGCGCTCTTCGAAGTCGCCGCGGTACCGGCTGCCCGCCACCAGGGACCCCAGGTCCAGCGTGTAGAGCTGCTTGTCCTTCAGCGTCTCGGGCACGTCGCCGTGCACGATGGCCTGCGCCAGGCCCTCGACGACGGCGGTCTTGCCGACGCCGGGCTCGCCGATCAGCACCGGGTTGTTCTTGGTGCGACGGCTCAGCACCTGCATCACCCGCTCGATTTCCTTCTCGCGGCCGATGACGGGGTCGAGCTTGCCCTCCATCGCGGCCGCGGTCAGGTTGCGGCCGAACTGGTCGAGCACCAGCGAGGTGGACGGGTTGCCCGCCTCGCCGCCGCGTCCGCCGGTGCCGGCTTCCGCGGTCTCCTTGCCCTGGTAGCCCGAAAGCAGCTGGATGACCTGCTGACGCACGCGGGTGAGCTCGGCGCCCAGCTTCACGAGCACCTGGGCTGCGACGCCCTCGCCCTCACGGATGAGGCCGAGCAGGATGTGCTCGGTGCCGATGTAGTTATGGCCGAGTTGCAGCGCCTCGCGGAGGCTCAGCTCCAGCACCTTCTTGGCGCGCGGGGTGAACGGGATATGGCCCGACGGCGCCTGCTGGCCCTGGCCGATGATCTCTTCGACCTGGCTGCGCACGCCCTCGAGCGAGATGCCCAGCGACTCCAGCGACTTGGCCGCTACGCCCTCACCCTCGTGAATAAGTCCCAACAGGATGTGCTCGGTGCCGATGTAGTTGTGGTTGAGCATCCGGGCCTCTTCTTGAGCCAGGACGACGACCCTGCGGGCACGGTCGGTGAATCTCTCAAACATCGGTGGTTACCTGCTCTCCATCATTTGGTCGGTGCCACGCGCGCCCAACGGTCTCGAGTACGCACCACACCACCGTCCACTCTAGTGGGCAGTAGGGCGGCGCGTCCCGCCCGCCGGTCTGCTCTAAGCGGACACCCGGGGCATCGACGCGCACGGGATCGAATACCCGCCGCTATGGGAGAGCAACGCATCGGTGGGCCGATTCGTTTCCCAATCGAGCCCCGATGGCTTCGCGGCTAGCGAACAACCGACACGGCGCGCGTGAGGAGCACCTCTACGTGGCGGCGTGGAAGGCGTCGATCACATCGGCGGGAATGCGCCCACGCGTCGACACATTGTGTCCGTTACGCCGGGCCCACTCGCGGATCGCCGCGCTTTGCTCGCGATCGATCGCCGCCCGCCCGCGGCCCGACCCGGCGGCACGTCCGCGCCGACGGCCGCCGACCCGACGACCGGAATCGACCCACGGCTTCAGGGCGTCGCGCAGTTTTGCGGCATTCTTCGAAGAAAGGTCGATCTCATAGGTGACCCCGTCGAGGCCGAATTCAACAGTCTCGTCGGCCGCACCTTCGCCGTCGAAATCATCGACCAAGGTGACGGTAACTTTCTTCGCCATTTAAACACGCCCTTCTGCGCGATCACAGGACCGCAGTAAAGTATCGAACCCGGCACCAATGTGCCATATCTGTGTGCGCTATACAACAAAGATCATACGCCGCGGCGTTCAGTTGCCGTGGCGCCGAACAATCGGGAACAAAACCGTCTCTCTAATCGACAGTCCCGTCAGGGCCATCATCAATCTGTCGATACCCATTCCGGTTCCCGTCGACGGCGGCATGGCATACTCCAGGGCTGCCAGAAAATCCTCGTCAAGGACCATCGCCTCGTCGTCACCTGCGGCCGCCGCCCTCGCCTGGGCTTCGAACCTTTCGCGTTGGATTACGGGATCGATCAACTCCGAATAGCCGGTCGCCAGTTCGAAACGCCTGATATAGAGATCCCATTTCTCGGTGACGCCCTCAATACTGCGGTGCGGCCGCGTAAGGGGGGTCGTCTCGACAGGGAAATCACGGACGAACGTGGGCGCCCACAAGGTGTTCCCGACGGTGTGCTCCCACAGTTCCTCGACCAATTTCCCGTGACCGTAACCCCGGTCGCGAGGGATCTCGACTCCGAGACGATCGGCGATCGCCCATAACTTCTCGGCCGGTGTTTCCGGTGTGATCTCTTCGCCCAGAGCTTCAGACAGTGACGGATACATTTCGACGGACTGCCATTCGCCATCAAGATCATAGACAGTGCCATCAGGCAATGGCACCTCACGTGTTCCGATCGCCTCGTCTGCGACTTCTTGAATAATCTCTCGGGTCACGACGGCGGAATCGTCGTAGGTCCCGTATGCCTGATATGTCTCGAGCATCGCGAATTCCGGAGAATGCGTGGAATCGGCGCCTTCGTTTCTGAACACCCGATTCAACTCGAAGACGCGCTCGAATCCACCTACCAGTGCGCGCTTGAGAAACAGTTCGGGCGCGATACGCAGATATAGGTCGGCATCGAGCGCATTGGAGTGCGTCACGAACGGCCGCGCCGCAGCGCCGCCCGCGAGTGTCTGCAGCATCGGAGTTTCGACTTCCAGGAATCCGCGCCGTTCCAGCGCCGTCCGCACCGCGCGCACCACCGCGACCCGCTGGCGAGCGACAGTCCTGGCCTCGGGACGCACGATGAGATCGACGTAGCGCTGCCGAACCCGGGCCTCTTCGCTCATCTCCTTATGCGCCACCGGCAGCGGCCGAAGGGCCTTCGAAGCCATTTGCCACGAGTCGGCAAGGACCGAGAGTTCGCCGCGCCGGGAGCTGACCACCTCACCGCGCACGAAGACGATGTCGCCGAGGTCTACGTCGGCCTTCCACGCGTCCAGCGATTCCTGTCCTACCTTGTTGAGGCTGATCATCGCCTGCAGCTGGGTGCCGTCCCCCTCCTGCAGCGTGGCAAAGCACAGCTTTCCGGAGTTGCGGGCGAACATCACCCGTCCGGCCACACCCACGATCTGGCCCGTCTCGTCGCCGGCGGCCAGATCCGGATAGGCCGCGCGGATCTCGGCCAGGGAATGGGTGCGCGCGATCTCCACCGGATACGGCTCGCGCCCCTCGGCGAGCAGCCGCTCACGCTTGGCCTGACGGATCCGGTACTGCTCCGGAAGGTCAGGCTCGGCTGTGGCGTCCGCGGCCGGTGCGGTGCGGGAGGGGTCGGGTTCGGTCACGTCGTGCCAGCCTAAATGAACGTGCGCCGACGAGGAATTTCGGTGCGTCGACGCTGACCTGGCAACCGGTTGGGCACCGAAATCATCCTTCAGCGGGCCTGTTTGAGGCGGCCACGCTGGTTGTCGCGGTTGCGCTCGAACACCAGACGCAAGCCGTCGAGGGTGAGGTGCTCGTCGTAATGCTGAACCGTGCGCATATCCGGCAGCAGAAGCGGCGCGGTGTGCCCGGTGGCGACCACCGCGATGTCGGTGCCCCCGAAGCCGTCGACGTCGTCTCGGATGCGCTGCACGAGGCCGTCGACCAGGCCGGCGAATCCGAACACCGCACCGGCCTGCATGCACTCGACGGTGTTCTTCCCGATGACCGAACGCGGTCGGGTCAGCTCGACGCGACGCAACGCCGCCGATCGCGCCGCAGCCGCGTCAGACGACACCTCGACACCGGGAGCGATCGCGCCGCCGAGGAACTCGCCCTTCGCCGAGACCACGTCGACGCAGATCGACGAGCCGAAGTCGACGACGATGGCCGCGGTGCCGTACTTGTGGTAGGCGGCCAGGCAGTTCACGATGCGGTCGGCGCCGACTTCCTTCGGGTTGTCCACCAGCAGCGGGATCCCCGTGCGGACACCGGGCTCGATCAACACATGCGGCACCGACGGCCAGTACTGGCGCAACATTTCGCGCAGTTCGTGCATCACCGACGGGACGGTCGACAGCCCGGCCGCCCCGCTCAGGCGTTCGGAGTCGTCGCCGATCAGTCCGTCGATGGTCAGGGCGAGTTCATCGGCGGTGACTTCCGATTCGGTGCGAATCCGCCACTGCTGCACCACTTTGGCGTGCTCTCCGGAACCCGACACCAAACCCACGACGGTGTGGGTGTTACGGACGTCGATGGCTAGTAACACGGTCTCACCGTGGCGATATCAACTCGGCCGCGTCGGCCGGTACGAACGCCGGATCGTGACCGAGGTCGACCTGCTTATTGTCGGCGTCGACGAACACGATCCGCGGTTGGTACGCCCTGGCTTCGGCATCCTCCATGGTGCCGTAGGCGATCAGGATAACCAGATCCCCGGGATGCACGAGATGCGCCGCCGCACCGTTGATCCCGATCACGCCGCTGCCACGCTCACCGGTTATGGCATACGTCACCAGCCGGGCGCCGTTGTCGATGTCGACGATCGTCACCTGCTCCCCCTCGAGCAGGTCGGCGGCCTCCATGAGGTCGGCGTCGATGGTCACCGATCCGACGTAGTGCAGGTCGGCCTTCGTGACCGTCGCGCGGTGGATCTTCGATTTCAGCATTGTCCGTAACATCAGTTCCTCCAAGGAAGTTCGTGCTCGTCAAACGCGACGTCCGGGCCAGCCCCCGACGGCACCCCGATATCTATGGCGATGTTGTCCACCAGCCTGGTGGGCCCCAGCCGGCCGGCCACCAACATGCGCGCCGCCCCGACCTCCGGCGGGGGCCCGAGCATCGGGTCGCGCACGTCGAGATAATCGACCTCGATGGCCGGCACCGAGTCGAGCACCGCACGTGCGGCGTCCAACGCTGCCGCGGTCCCCTCCCCCGCGGCGTACATCCCGGCCAGCAGCGCGGCCGACAGCGCGCCCGCATGTTCGCGCTGCTCGGAGTCCAGATACCGGTTGCGCGACGACATCGCCAGCCCGTCGGCCTCCCGCACGATCGGCACACCCACGATCCTGGTGTCGACGTTGAGGTCGGCGATCATCTGCCGGATCAGCGCCAACTGCTGGTAGTCCTTCTCCCCGAAGAACGCGTGGTCGGGACGGACAATGTTGAGCAGCTTGAGCACCACCGTCAGCACACCAGCGAAATGCGTTGGCCGAGAAGCGCCTTCGAGGTCGGCACCGAGCGGCCCGGGATGGACCGACGTGCGGGTGCCGTCGGGGTACATGTCGGCGACGGTCGGCGTGAACGCGATCTCGACGCCTTCCTCGCCCAAGGCGGCGAGGTCGTCGTCGAGCGTGCGCGGATACGCCTCGAGGTCCTCACCCGCCCCGAACTGCAGCGGGTTGACGAAGATCGACACCACCACGACGGCGCCCTGGACACGCTTTGCGGAGCGGATGAGCATGCGGTGACCCTCGTGCAGAGCGCCCATCGTCGGGACCAGCATCACGCGCCGACCGGTGGCACGCAGCGCCCTGGTGACCGCCGTGACGTCACCGGGTTTCGAGTAGACGTTCAGTTCGCCCGCCGTGAACTGCGGTTTGCGAATGGTCATCGGCCCATCTCCGTCCGTCGCGAGCTCCCGCCGCGGTCCGGATCGGCGGCGAGCACGGCGACCACCTCGTCCGGTGCGTGCGCACGCTGGGCGGAGCGCAATGAGTTCGCCCGATATGCCTGCGCCAATTCGGGATTCACCTCCGTCAGGGCTTCCAGATGACGCGCCACAGCGGCGGCGTCCCCGCGTGCCACCGGGCCGGTCAATGCCGCCTGCCCGCGTTGCAGCGCGTTCTCCAAAGACGCGCGCGCCAGCGGGCCGACGACCCGCTCGGGCAGACCGCCCGGCGCATCGCCGACCAGTTCCTGGCCGAGCAGCTCCTGGCCCCACAGCGCCGACCGCAAGCCCTCGACCGCGTCGAGCAGCACCGTCACCAGGTGATTGCTGGCATGCGCCAGTGCCGCGTGATAGAGCGTGCGCGCGTCCTCGCGGACCCGGAACGGCTCCCCGCCGATCTCGAGCACAAGCGATTGGGCGATCGCGTATCCGACCTCGTCGGCGGCCGTCACCCCGAAGCAGGTGTCGGCCAAGCGGTCGATGTCCTCGTCGGTGCCGGTGAAGGTCATCGCCGGATGGATGGCCAACGGTATGCAGCCCTGCGATGTCAGCGGTGCCAGCACGGCGATTCCGTTTGCACCGGAGGTGTGCGCGACGATCGTGCCCGACCGCACCGACCCGGTCGCGGCCAGACCGGACACCAACTTCTCGAGCTCGGCGTCGGGCACCGCGAGGATCAGCAGTTCGGAACGGCTGGCCACCTCGTCGACCGGAAGCACCGCGGTGTCGGGCAGCCGGCGCTGG